>JACCVA010000481.1 GCA_013698435.1 Nocardioidaceae bacterium
GTGGCCGAGACCGTCGGACGCGACGTCGCGTTCGGTCTGGAAAACGCTCGCGTGCCGCGGTCCGAGATCTGGCCTCGGGTCGATGCCGCCCTGGCGGCAGCCCGGTTCCCCTACGCCGCGAGTCACCTCACCCGTGCGTTGTCGGGTGGCGAGACTCAGCGGCTGGTGCTGGCCGGCAACCTCGTGCTCGACAACCGCTTGTTGTTGCTCGACGAACCCACGTCGATGCTCGATGCCGAGGCGGCGGCAAGCGTGCGCAACGCGATCCAGCACGAGGTCCTTCGTCGCGGGTGCACGACGGTGGCCGTCGAGCACCAGCTGGAGCCGTGGCTCGACTTCGTAGACCGACTGGTGGTGCTCGGCCCCCACGGTGAGATCGTCGCCGACGGTACGCCGGCGCAGGTGCTTGCCGACCATGCTGATGCGCTGGCGGCCCAAGGCGTGTGGCTGCCCGGCCTGCCTGCACCCGCTCTCCTGCCGGTCGACGCGGCTCTCGTCTCACCATGGGAGGACGGTCCCCAGCGGCTTGTCACGGCGACCGGTGTAGGCGTGGAGCTCCGCGCCGGACTGGCTGACCGTCGTGCGCCGCCTACCGTGGCGCTGGCAGACGTCGATGCCGAGCTGCGCAGCGGCCGGGCGCTGGCGGTGACCGGTCCGAGTGGTGCCGGCAAGTCGACGTTGGTGTCGGTGCTGGCGGGGCTGTCGCGACCGACGAGCGGCGCGGTCGAGGCGGACCCGCGGCTGGCAACACGGCAAGGCACCTACCCGTGGCGCTGGCGGTCGCGTGATCTCACTGCCCGGCTGGCGTGGGCTCCCCAGACCCCCGAGCACGGCGTCGTGACGGCGAGCGTGCGCGACGAGGTGCTCGCGTCGGCGCGGGCGTGTGGGCGTGAGGCCGGGCGAGCGGAGGCGCGCGCAGACGGTCTGCTCGAGACGCTCGGGCTCGGTCACCTGCGTGGGGTGAGCCCCTACCACCTGTCGGGCGGTGAACAGCGACGACTGATGGTCGCCGCGGCGCTTGGCCACGGCCCGCACGGCCTGCTGCTTGATGAGCCGACGGTCGGGCAGGACCGCCATACCTGGGCAGCGGTCCTCGGCGCCATCTCGGCTGCCCGAACGGCCGGGGCGGGCGTGGCTGTGAGCACGCACGACCTGCTGGCGGCGAAGGTCCTGGCGGACGACCAGCTCCAGCTGTCCGGCGGGCGGACCGTGCGATGACCGTCGGCTCCACCGGTGGGCTGCGATCCCCCGGCCCGTTGTCGCTGCTCGCTGCATGTCTGGTGCCCGTGGCCGGCGCGTTCGCGGTCGACTCGGCGCGCGAGGGTCTCGTCGGGCTGGTCGTGCAGGTCCTGGCCCTCGGCTGGCTGGTCCGTGACGTACGTGCCTCGGCAGTTCGAGCGTCCTTCGGCGTGATCGCCGCCGCAGGCGTCGCTGTCTCCACCTGGCTGTACGGCGGACGTAGCCTCGACGAGGCCGCCATGGCAGCGTCCAGAATCCTCTACCTGGTGTTGCCCAGTGCGCTGCTCCTCCCGCTGTTGCGGCCGAGTCAGCTCGGCGACCATCTCGCCCAGCGGCTGCACTTGCCCGACCGCGGCGTCGTCGCGTGCGTCGCTGCGCTGCAGCGCCTGGAATCGTTCGGTGCTGACTGGCGCACGATCGAACAGGCGAGGCGGGCACGCGGACGCGGGCTCGACGGCGGCCCCTGGCGACGCCTCAAAGAGTCCGGCGCCCGCGCCTTTGCGCTGCTGGTGGTCTCGATGCGGCATACCGGGGCGATGGCGGTGGCGATGGACGCGCGCGGCTTCGCCTCCGCGACCGAACGCACCTGGGCGGAGCCTGCCCCATGGCGACCTGCGGACTCCCTCGTGCTGTGCATCGCCGCAGTCCTGGCCGTTCTGCCCTGGCTCCTACACTGACCCGCAGAGCTGACGGGCCACCTCGATGCGGCCGCCGAGACGTCGTGCTAAGCAGCCCGATCGCAGACAGGAGCAGGGATGGCGAAGCGGCACCGGCTGGTCATGGGCGCTCTCGTGCTCGTGGTCCTCGGATGCTCCTCCCCGCCGGCTGCGCCGCCCGAGGAGCCGCAGCCGGAGCAGGTCCGGGCCGGGGACTGCTTCGCCGCCGGCTCAAACGACCCGGTGGACTGCAGCCAGAAACACGTCGCCCAAGCCGTGTACGTCGGCGAGGAACCACCGGGGAGCAACGCAGAGGCGCTCGCCTCCTGCCGCCGCGCCCAAGCCAAGTTCCTGGGGCAGGACTTCAACACCCGCCTCGACATCTTGCTCTGGGTCGCCCACGACGAGTCGTCGTTTCGTTGTGACGTCGTCCTGCGCAAGTCGACGCAGGGCGGCTCGGGCCAGGTGCTCACCGGCTCGCTCGAGGGTGCGTTCCGCACGGGTGCCGCCATGGACCTCCGAGCCTGTCTGGGTGCGCCGTACGACCCCACAGCGGACCAGGCTTACGCGCCGTGCAGCGAGCCGCACGCCGCACAGGCGCTCACCGTCGCTCCAGCGATCGGGACACTCGAAGAAGGGTTTCCCGCCGACATCGAAGAACGAGCCACCAACGCCTGCAACGCCACGGCCGCTGCCGCTGGCCAGCTCAAGGCTGGCCGGACGGTCTCTGCCTTCTACCCCGAGAGCGCCCGCGCGTGGGCCACAGGCGAGCGCACCGCTGAGTGCTGGATCGCAGCGAGTCGCGGCTCGCTTCCCGCGGTCACCTCGAAGGCGCGCTGAGCCGACCTCGCAGCCTCCAGCGAGGCAGGTCACCCGACGCGGCTGACAACCGCACTGCCCGACTCAGCCGTGCGTCGGGAATCCCAGGTCGACCTGACTGGTCGCCGGGTCGGGCCAGCGGCTCGTGACGACCTTGGTCCGGGTGTAGAAGTGAATGCCCTCAGTTCCGTACATGTGGGAGTCGCCGAAGAGGCTGTCCTTCCAGCCACCGAAGGAGAAGTGCGCCACCGGCACTGGGATTGGCACGTTCACACCCACCATGCCGACGTTGACGTCTTGCTCGAACTGACGGGCGGCGCCACCGTCACGGGTGAAGATCGCCGTACCGTTGCCGTACTGGTTCGCGTTGACGATCTCGATGGCCTCGTCCGCCGAGGGTGTGCGCACGACCGAGAGCACCGGACCGAAGATCTCGTCGCGGTAGACCTGCATGCTCGGCTGCACCTGGTCGACCAGGCTCACGCCGAGGAAGAAGCCCTTCTCCTCGAACTCCTGGTCCCGGCCGTCGACGAGGACGCTGGCGCCCTCACTCGCTGCGATGTCGAGGTACGACGCCACCTTGTCACGGTGCGCCTGAGTGACCAGCGGTCCCATCTCGGACTCCGGCTCGGATCCCGGGCCCACGCGCAGCTTGGAGATGCGTGCGCTGATCGCGTCAACGAGCGGGTCAGCAACATCGCCCACGGCGACGACGACCGACACCGCCATGCAACGCTCGCCGGCAGAACCGTACGCCGCTGAGACAGCCGCATCTGCGGCCATGTCGATGTCGGCGTCCGGGAGTACGACCATGTGGTTCTTGGCGCCGCCGAGTGCTTGGATGCGCTTGCCCGCACGGGTGCCGCGTTCGTAGACGTGCCGGGCGATCGGCGTGGAGCCGACGAAGCTCACGGCATCGACCCCGGGATGGTCGAGCAAGGCGTTGACCGCTTCGGCATCACCCTGGACCACGTTGAAGACGCCGTCCGGGAGACCCGCACGCTGCCAGAGATCGGCGATCAGGAGTGAAGCCGACGGGTCCTTCTCACTCGGCTTGAGGATGAAGGCGTTGCCGCATGCGATCGCGTTGGGGATCATCCACAACGGCACCATCACGGGGAAGTTGAACGGGGTGATGCCGGCTACGACCCCCAGCGGCTGCTTGACCTCGTGCACGTCGACCCCCGTCGAGACCTGCATCGAGTGCCCACCCTTGAGGAGCTGCGGAATACCGCAGGCAAACTCCACGCAGTCCAGGCCGCGCGCCACCTCGCCGGCAGCGTCGGACAGCACCTTGCCGTGCTCGGCCGTGATGGCGGCGGCGAGCTCGTCTTGATGCTGGTGGACCAGCTGGCGGAAACCGAACAGGACCCGGCTCCGCTTGGCGAGGCTGGTGGTGCGCCAGCCGACGGACGCCTCGGTCGCCACCGTGACGGCCGCGTCGACCTCGGCGCGTGACGCGAGCGCCACCTCGCCGGTCTGCTCACCGGTGGCGGGGTCGAAGACGGGAGACACCCGGGCGAAGTCTCCCGACGACTGCCCGGCGACGACGTGACCGATCCGTTTCACTGCTTCTCCTGAGCGTGGGGGTTGCGTGCCGATGCCAAGGTGGCGCGGGCACACTCCAGTCGAGCGACCGGCACTCGGAACGGCGAACAGGACACATAGTCCAGCATGATCGTCTCGAAGAAGTGGATGGAGGCAGGGTCGCCACCATGCTCGCCACAGACACCGAGAACAAGGTTCGACTTGCTCTCCTTGCCCTCCCAGGCAGCCACCGACAAGATCCGGCCCACGCCGGCGACGTCGAGCGTCTCGAAGGGGCTCACGTGGAAGATGCCCTCGTCGATGTAGTGCGGGAAGAACTCGGCCTCGACGTCGTCGCGGCTGAAACCCCACGTCGTCTGCGTCATGTCGTTGGTGCCGAACGAGAAGAAGTCCGCCTCCTTCGCGATCTCATGGGCGGTCATGGCCGCTCGGGGCAGCTCGATCATCGTCCCGATCAGGTAGCTGAGGTCCATGTCCACCTCCGCGGCTACCTCCTTGATCGTGGCCTCGGCCTGGGCACGGATGATCGCGAGCTCCTTGACGTCGCCGACAAGGGGCACCATGATCTCGGGCCGCGGGTCGAAGCCCTTCTTGCGCAGCTCAACAGCCGCCTCGGCGATCGCCCGAACCTGCAGCAGGAACAGCCCCGGGATGACGAGCCCGAGCCGCACGCCCCGCATCCCTAGCATCGGGTTCTGCTCGTCGTGACGCTGCACTTCCTTGAGCAGCTCAGCGGCAGCGTCATCGGGCTTGCCCAGCGCTTCGGCGACCGCGACCTTGACGGACAGGTCGGTGAGGTCCGGCAGGAACTCGTGCAGGGGCGGGTCGAGGAGCCGGACCACGACCGGCAGTCCGTCCATGGCCTCGAAGATGGCCAGGAAGTCGTCGCGCTGCAGAGGAAGCAGCTGCTCGAGCGCCGCTTCTCGCTGCTCGTCGGTGTGCGCCAGCACCACCCGCTCCACCAGCTTGCGGCGGGATCCAAGAAACATGTGCTCCGTTCGGCAGAGTCCAATCCCCTCGGCGCCGAACTCCCGCGCACGCTTGGCGTCATCCGCCGTGTCAGCGTTGGCCCGCACCCCCATCCTTCGGGTCGCGTCGGCGTGCTCCATGAGTGTCGTCACCGCACGCACCAGCTCGGCATGATCGGCTTCGGCACCGTCGTCGGCATTCGACCCGGCCACGTCCGCCGAGTCGTCGCTGCCTTGGGTGAGCAGCGCCTCCACGACGACACTGGGCATGACGGGCACCTCGCCTCTGAACACCTCCCCCGTCGAGCCGTCGATCGACAGCACGTCACCTTCTTGCACGTGCACGCCGTCCGGCGTACGAAAGTCCTTCTTGCGGGGATCGACACGCAGCGTCTCGACGCCCACCACGCAGGTGCGGCCCATGCCACGCGCGACCACCGCGGCGTGCGACGTCTTGCCTCCGCGGCTGGTGACCACGCCCTTGGCGGCGATCATGCCGCTCAAGTCGTCGGGGTTGGTCTCGCGCCGGACGAGGATCACGTCCTCACCCTCCGCGGCCCAGGCGACGGCCGTGGCGGAGTCGAAGGCAGCCTTCCCGACGGCGGCCCCTGGGCTGGCGGCCATCCCCTTCGCAAACGGCTCGAGATCTCCAGACTTGTCGAACTGCGGAAACATCAGGTTCGCCAGCTGGTCACCGGTCACCCGACGCAGCGCTTCGTCCTTGTCGATCATGCCGTCGTCGAGGAGCTGCACGGCGATCCGAAAGGCAGCCGCTGCCGTCCGCTTGCCGACCCTGGTCTGAAGCATCCAGAGCTTCCCCCGCTCGACGGTGAACTCGATGTCGCACATGTCCTGGTAGTGCCGCTCCAGCGTCTCCATGATCTGCAGCAGCTCGTCGTACGACTTCTGGTCGCGCTCCCCCAGCGCGGTGAGCGGCAGCGTGTTGCGGATTCCGGCGACGACGTCCTCGCCCTGCGCGTTCGGCAGGTAATCGCCGTACACCCCCTGGTGTCCGGAGGCCGGGTCGCGGGTGAAGCAGACGCCGGTGCCGGAGTCGTCGCCCAAGTTGCCGAACACCATCGCGCAGACGTTGACAGCGGTACCGAGGTCGTCGGGAATCTGCTCGCGACGGCGGTAGATCTTGGCGCGGTCGGTGTTCCACGACGAGAAGACGGCCAGCACCGCGAGATCGAGCTGCTCCCGCGGATCCTGCGGGAACTCGCGGTCCGCGTGCTCGGCAATCATCGACTTGTACGTCGAGACGAGCTGCTGGAGGTCCTCCACCTCGAGGTCGAGATCGCTCTCGATCGAGCGGTTGGCCTTGGCCTCGTCGAGCGCCTTGTCGAACAGACCGCGCTCGACGCCGAGGACCGTCGTACCGAACATCGACAGCAGCCGCCGGTAGGAGTCCCAGGCGAAGCGCTCGCTCCCCGAGATCTTGGCGAGTCCTTCGACCGACTCGTCGTTGAGCCCGACGTTGAGGACCGTCTCCATCATCCCCGGCATGGAGAACTTCGCCCCCGAGCGCACCGA
>JACCVA010000013.1 GCA_013698435.1 Nocardioidaceae bacterium
ACGCCTGCGCTCAGCTGACCGCACCGCTGGTCGAGGTGCACCTGACCAACCCCGCGGCCCGTGAGGAGTTCCGTCACACCAGTGTCATCTCCGGGGTCGCGACCGGCACCATCGCCGGCTTCGGGACGGGTTCCTACCGGCTCGCCCTGCAGGCGGTCGCCGACTCAGGGGCTCGGGAGACCGGCGACCGACCGCACCGCTCGTAGCGCCTCCAGGATTCCGACGTCCAGCTCGTCACAGACCAGACGGACCGCGGCGACCTCGTGCCGTGACTCCAGGTAGCCGCTGACCTGAGCCTCGAGCGCGGCCGGCAGGGTCGGCGCCGCCGCGCCGCCCGGAAGCACCGCTGAGGTGAGCGAATCGCCGGCCACCCCGAACAGGCTGCTTTCGATCGTGCTGTCGAGGGTGCTCTCCAGCGCAGCCGAGCCGATATATCGCTCGGCCGGCGCGGGGGCGTCGAGCGGCGAGGGCATCGGCGCGGCCGCCACGCGGGCAGCCTCGCGCAGGTCTTCGAAGCATTCCTCGGCGTTCGGCGACTGCACCGACATCTCGGCTGCGGGCGCCGGCTGCGGCAGCGGCGTCGGGAACCAGTCAGCGACCGGGGACGCCGGCGGCCAGGTCGGGCGTGCTGGTTCGGGGGAGGGCCAGTTAGGAGGTGGTGGGATCGGAACTTGCTGCGGTGGCTGCCATCGCGGACTCGGCTGACGAGCCTGCCGACGAAGCTCCTGGCGGGTCTGCCGGGCGGCCTGCCGGGCGGTCTGTCGGGCCTGGTCGGCACCGGTGCCGCCGTTGGCGGCTTTCAGCAGCCCCCGCACCACGAAGACGGCGATCACCACGAGCCAGACGAGCCAGTCCATGCCGGAGACAGTAGTGCTCACCGCTAGACTGGCGCGTCAATCCCCGGGAACCGCGTGTACGACGTGCGCCGTCACCCGCCTCACGACACCGAGCAACGGAGACGCAACCGAGATGGCGACGACCAACGACCTCAAGAACGGCATGGTGCTGAACCTTGACGGCCAGCTGTGGTCTGTCGTCTGGTTCCAGCACCACAAGCCCGGCAAGGGCGGAGCCATCATGCGTACCAAGCTCAAGAACGTGCTCTCCGGCAAGGTCGTCGACAAGACGTTCAACGCCGACGTGAAGGTCGAGGTGGCCAACGTCGACAAGCGCACGATGACCTATCTCTACAACGACGGCTCGTCGTACGTGTTCATGGACACCAGCGACTACGAGCAGACCCATGTCTCGCCCGAGACGGTGGGGGACGCCACCCACTTCCTGCTGGAGAACCAAGTTGCCATCGTGGCGATGCACGAAGGCATCCCGCTCTACATCGAGCTGCCTGCCTCGGTCGAGCTGTTGATCGACTACACCGAGCCCGGGCTCCAGGGCGACCGGTCCACCGGCGGCACGAAACCGGCGCGGCTCGAGACCGGATACGAGATCGCCGTACCGTTGTTCATCACGACCGGCGAGAAGGTCAAGGTCGACACCCGCGACGGCAGCTACCTCAGCCGCGTCTCCAGCTGAACGAGATAGTGACCCCCACCAGATGAGTGCCCGGTCCAAGGCTCGCAAGCGCGCGCTCGACATCTTGTTCGAGTCCGAGCTGCGAGGTCTCGGGGCCGGCGCCACCCTCGACGAGAGGCAGGCGGTCGCCGACCCACCGCTCAACGACTACACCGTCCGGCTCGTTGAAGGAGTCGCCGCCCACCGCGACGAGATCGACGCCACGTTGTCGGCGTACTCAGCCGGCTGGACGCTGGAGCGGATGCCTGCGGTCGACCGCAACATCTTGCGGATCGGGGTGTTCGAGCTGACATGGGTCGACGAGATCCCCTCCGCCGTCGCGCTCAGCGAGGCGGTGGCGATGGCGCGGGAGCTGTCGACCGACGAGTCCCCGGCCTTCGTCAACGGCCTGCTGGCGAAGGTCGCAAGCGCCCCTGCGCCGGGTCCCGCTCAGTAGTCCTCGGTGGTGGTTCCCGGCTCCTGCCGGAGCACGCCCCAGTTGATGAGCTGCTCGGCCAGCTGGCTCAGCGGCTCGTCGTAGATGAGCGCAAGCGTGCGCAAGTCGTCGCTGCGGATGGTCAGCACCCGCCCGTTGTAGTCGCCCCGCATCCGCTGGATGTTGGCGCTGAACCTTATCAGCTGGTTCGCCTCGGTCAGGTCGAGGTTCTGCATCCGCTCCAGGTCGAGCACGACCCTGGGCGGTGCCCCGCCTCCACCACCGAAGTCTGTCGACCCCGGCAGCAGCTCGCTCACGGGGACTCCGTAGAACTCCGCGAGCTCGGACAGCCGCTGCACCGTGATCGCGCGGTCGCCTCGCTCGTACGAGCCGACCACCACTGCTTTCCAGCGACCCTTGGACTTCTCCTCAACCCCCTGAAGGGACAGCGCTTGCTGCTGACGGATGGCGCGCAGACGCATACCGAGCGCCTTGGCGTACGTTTCCTCCACAGCTGGTCCTTTCGTTTCGGACCCAAATCTTAGCGACGAAAGCCTCCCGGTGTCCGTTGATGTACGGTATCTGCGTAAGAGACATCCTTTAACGAGCCGTCCCGTGAGGCGGAGAAGGAGGTCAGCATCGGTGCCGCCTGCCCAGCGCAGCTCGTCGACACAGGCCGCCACGACCACCCCGGCCACCACCCGGGTCGTCCTGGACGCCGCTGACATCACCCGCGCGCTGACGCGCATCTCGCACGAGATCCTCGAGCGCAACAAGGGCTCTGCCGACCTCGTCATCCTCGGCATCCCTACCCGCGGCGTCGCCCTGGCACATCGGGTCGCCGCGGTCATAGGCCAGGTCGAGGACAGTCATGTCCCGTCGGGCTCGCTCGACATCACCATGTATCGCGACGATCTGCGGCTCCGACCGGCCCGCACGCTGGAGCCGACCGAGATTCCGGCGCGCGGCGTCGACGGTGCGGTCGTCGTGCTGGTCGACGACGTGCTGTTCAGTGGTCGCACCGTCCGGGCCGCCCTCGACGCACTTGGCGACGTCGGCCGGCCCAAGGCGGTGCAGCTCGCCGTCCTCGTCGACCGGGGCCACCGCCAGCTGCCGATCCGGGCGGACTTCGTCGGCAAGAACCTGCCCACCTCGCTGCTCGAACGGGTCCAGGTCTCCCTCGCCGAGTACGACGGCGACGACGCCGTGCTGATCTCGTCGGCAGACGGGGCCGGCTGATGCAACGGCACCTGCTCTCGACCGCTGACCTGACCCGCGACGACGCGGTGCAGATCCTCGACACCGCCGAAGAGCTGCGCTCACTCGCCGACCGCCCGATCAAGAAGCTGCCGACCCTTCGCGGGCGCACCGTGGTCAACCTCTTCTTCGAGGACTCGACCCGGACCCGCATCTCGTTCGAGGCAGCCGCCAAGCGGCTGAGCGCCGACGTCATCAACTTCTCGGCCAAGGGCTCGAGCGTGTCCAAGGGCGAAAGCCTCAAGGACACCGCGCTCACCCTGGAGGCGATGGGCGCCGACGCCGTCGTGATACGTCACGGCTCCTCCGGCGCCCCGCACCGGCTCGCCACCTCGGGGTGGGTGCGCTCCAGCGTCGTCAACGCAGGTGACGGCACCCACGAACACCCCACGCAGGCACTGCTCGACGCGTTCACGCTGCGTCGTCACCTCGGTGAGCTCGACGGGCGCCGGGTCACGATCGTCGGCGACGTGCTGCACAGCCGGGTGGCCCGGTCCAACGCGTTGCTGCTCAGCACCCTGGGCGCCGAGGTGACGCTGGTCGCCCCGCCGACGCTGCTGCCGGTCGGGGTGTCCAGCTGGCCGGTGCAGACGTCGTACGACCTCGACGCCTCGCTCGACAAGTGCGACGCCGTGATGATGCTGCGGGTGCAGAGCGAGCGGATGAACGACGCGTTCTTCCCCAGCGCCCGCGAGTACAGCCGCCGGTACGGTCTCGACGACCGCCGCTTCGCGCGGCTGCCCGAGCACGCCATCGTCATGCACCCAGGGCCGATGAACCGGGGCATGGAGATCTCCGCCGACGTCGCCGACCACGCCCGGTCCGTCATCGTCGAGCAGGTCACCAACGGGGTGGCGGTGCGGATGGCCGTGCTCTACCTGCTGCTGAGCCGAGAGCCGGCATGACCGCGTACCTGCTCCGTGGGGCCGCGCCGCTCGGGGGGCCAACGCGCGACCTGCTGCTGCACGACGGCCGCATCGCCGACCCCGCCGACGCACCGACCAACGCGGTGACGGTCGACGCCGCCGGGTTGGTCGCGCTGCCCGGACTGGTGGACCTGCACACCCACCTGCGTGAGCCCGGCCGCGAGGACTCCGAGACGGTGCTCACCGGCTCCCAGGCGGCGGCCATGGGTGGCTTCACCGCGGTGCACGCCATGGCCAACACCGACCCGGTCGCCGACACGGCCGGTGTGGTCGAGCAGGTGCACAACCTCGGCCGGGTGGCCGGATATGTCGACGTCCGCCCGGTCGGCGCGGTGACGGTCGGCCTCGCCGGTCAGCGACTCGCCGAGCTGGGTGCGATGGCCGACTCGGCTGCCAGGGTGCGCGTCTTCTCCGACGACGGGACCTGCGTCAGCGACGCGGTGCTCATGCGTCGGGCGCTGGAGTACGTCAAGGCCTTCGACGGGGTCATCGCCCAGCACGCACAGGAGCCGCGACTCACCGAGGGCGCGCAGATGAACGAAGGCGCCATGTCCGGCGTGCTCGGGATGCGCGGCTGGCCCGCGGTCGCCGAAGAGGCGGTGATTGCTCGCGACTGCCTCCTCGCCGGTCACGTCGGCTCCCGGCTGCACGTCTGCCACGTCTCAACCGCCGGCTCGGTCGAGCTGATCCGCTGGGCCAAGACCAAGGGCTGGGCGGTGACCGCGGAGGTGACACCGCACCACCTGATGCTCACCGACGAGCTGGCCTCGACGTACGACCCGCTCTACAAGGTCAACCCGCCGCTGCGGACCGCCGAAGACGTCGACGCGCTGCGGGCCGGGCTCGCCGACGGCACCATCGACTGCGTCGCCACCGACCATGCACCCCACCCAACCGAGGACAAGGAGTGCGAGTGGGCGGCGGCAGCGATGGGCATGCTCGGGCTCGAGACCGCCGTGTCGGTCGTGCAGCACGCCATGGTCGACACCGGCCTGCTGGACTGGGCCGCGGTCGCCGACCGCATGTCGGTACGGCCGGCGGCGATCGGGTCCCTGGGCGACCACGGCGGGACGCTCGAGCCCGGCTCGGCCGCGAACGTCGTGCTGGTCGACCCGAGCAGCCTGCGGACCATCGACCCGCGGGAGTCGGTCTCGCTGTCGCGCAACACGCCGTACGCCGGCCTGGAGCTGCCGGGCCGCGTCGTCGCGACGTTCCTGCGTGGCAGGGCCACCGTGCTGGACGGGAAGCTCCAGTGAGCCTGCTGGTGCTCGAGGACGGCCGGGTGTTCACGGGTGACCCGTACGGCGCCGAGGGGGAGACGATCGGTGAGGCGGTGTTCTGCACGGCGATGACCGGTTACCAGGAGACGCTCACCGACCCGTCGTACCACCGCCAGGTCGTGGTGATGACGTCGCCGCACGTCGGCAACACCGGCGTCAACGACAGCGACGACGAGTCGGACCGCATCTGGGTGGCCGGCTACGTCGTCCGCGACCCGGCACGGGTCCCGAGCAGCTGGCGCGCCCAGCGCAGTCTGCAGGACCGACTCGTCGACGAGGGGGTCGTGGGCATCAGCGGGGTCGACACCCGCGCGCTGACCCGCCACCTGCGCGAACGCGGTGCGATGCGAGTCGGCATCTCGACCACCGAGGTCGACGCACAGGCCCTGCTCGCCCGGGTCAGGGAGGCACCGGTGATGACCGGAGCCGCGCTGGCCGCTGAGGTGTCGACACGGAAGGTCTACACCGTGGCGGCGGTCGGGCCGACGCTCGCGCGCGTGGCGGCGCTCGACCTGGGCATCAAGACGATGACGCCACGCCGGCTGGCCGAGCACGGAATCGAGACCCGGGTGCTGCCGGCCACCGTGACGGTTGACGAGCTCCTGGCCGACGAGCCGGACGGGGTGTTCTTCTCCAACGGGCCCGGAGACCCGGCCACCGCGGACCACGAGATCGCGCTGCTGCGTGACGTGCTGCGTCGTCGGATCCCTTACTTCGGCATCTGCTTCGGCCACCAGCTCTTCGGTCGCGCGCTCGGGCTGCCCACCTACAAGCTCGGTTACGGCCACCGCGGCGTCAACCAGCCGGTACTCGACCTGCGCACCGGCCGGGTCGAGGTGACCGCACACAACCACGGCTTCGCTGTGGGGCTCAGCGCCGTAGGCGAGCGTGAGCACAGCGTCGTAAGCGAACGTGGGCACAGCGCCGTAGGCGAGCGCGGGCACAGCGCCATTGGTGGAGAGCGAGGGGCGCTGCCCTTCGAGACGGAGTTCGGAAAGGCGGAGGTCACCCACGTCTGCCTTAACGACGACGTGGTCGAAGGGTTGCGCCTCGTCGACCAGCCGGCGTTCTCCGTGCAGTACCACCCCGAGGCGGCGGCGGGTCCGCACGACGCCGGTCACCTGTTCGACCGCTTCCTCGGCCTCCTCTCCCCGGTTCGTCCGACTGAGCGCGGACACTCGGCGCGGGCGTCAGCCGGACGAATCAGGAAGGGGGAGGAGGGCTGATGCCGCGCCGCGACGACCTCAGCTCGGTCCTCGTCATCGGTTCCGGTCCGATCGTGATCGGCCAGGCGTGCGAGTTCGACTACTCCGGCACCCAGGCCTGCCGGGTCCTGCGCGACGAGGGCATCCGCGTCGTCTTGGTCAACTCCAACCCGGCGACGATCATGACCGACCCCGAGATGGCCGACGCGACGTACGTCGAGCCGATCACGCCGGAGTTCGTGGCCAAGGTGATCGAGAAGGAGCGCCCCGACGCGCTGCTGGCGACGCTCGGCGGGCAGACCGCGCTCAACGTCGCGGTGGCGCTGGCGCAGGACGGGACCCTCGACAAGTACGACGTGGAGCTGATCGGGGCCTCGATCGCGGCGATCGAGGCAGGGGAGAACCGCGAGACGTTCAAAGCGATCGTCACCGGCCTGGGCGGCGACGTGGCCCGATCCTCGGTCTGTCACTCGCTTCCCGAGTGCTTCGCCGCCGTCGACGCGTTGAGCTACCCCGTGGTGGTGCGGCCGTCGTTCACGATGGGTGGCGCCGGCTCCGGCTTGGCCCGTGACCACGGCGACCTCCGCCGGATCGCCGGCGCCGGCCTCGACGCGAGCCCCACCACCGAGGTGCTGCTCGAGGAGGCGATCTTGGGCTGGAAGGAGTACGAGCTCGAGGTGATGCGCGACGGAAACGACAACACCGTG
>JACCVA010000038.1 GCA_013698435.1 Nocardioidaceae bacterium
GCCCCCACGCCGAAGGCGAGCGCACCCGACACCAACCCTGCCTCCACGACCGGCTCAGCCGCCGCGTCCTCCGCGGCACCCACCCAGGACCGGTCGAAGACACAGGCCGCTCCGGCTGCCGACAAGGCGAGCAGTCCGGTGCCGAAGGAGCAAGGCCAGGCCGAACAGCCGGAGGCGTCCCAGCAGCCCGAGCACATCGTCTTGCGTGGGGCGGCCGCCAGGACCGTCTCCAACATGGACACGTCCCTCGGCGTCCCGACCGCCACGAGCGTGCGGACCGTGCCGGTCAAGCTGCTCGTGGACAACCGGGTTGTCATCAACAACCACCTGGCGCGGGCCCGCGGCGGGAAGGTGTCGTTCACTCACATCATCGGCTACGCGTTGGTGCGGGCGCTGGCGGCGATGCCCGAGATGAACTACGGGTTCGAGATCGTCGACGGCAAGCCCAACCTGGTGAAGCCGGCACACATCAACCTCGGGCTCGCGATCGACATCCAGAAGCCGGACGGCTCCCGCCAGCTTCTCGTCCCGTCGATCAAGGCGGCCGAGGCCATGACCTTCGCCGGCTTCTGGGCGGCGTACGAAGACGTCGTGCGGCGCGCCCGTGACAACAAGCTGACCGTCGAGGACTTCCAGGGCACCACGATCACGCTCACGAATCCCGGGACCATCGGCACGAACCACTCCGTTCCCCGACTGATGAGTGGACAGGGCTGCATCGTCGGGGTCGGTGCGATGAACTACCCCGCGGAGTACGAGGGCGCGTCAGAGGACACGCTGAGCCGCAATGCGATCAGCAAGATCATGACGCTCACATCTACCTACGACCACCGCGTGATCCAAGGCGCGCAGTCGGGCGACTTCCTGCGGCGTCTGCACGGGCTCCTCCTCGGCGAGCAAGGCTTCTACGACGAGATCTTCCGTGCCCTGCGGATCCCCTACGAGCCGATCCGCTGGGCCTCCGACATCTCGACCAGCCACGAGGACCAGGTCAGCAAACAGGCCCGCATCCTCGAGATGATCCACGCCTACCGGGTGCGCGGCCACATCATGGCCGACACCGACCCCCTGGAGTACCAGCAACGCAGCCACCCTGACCTCGACGTCGGGACGCACGGGCTCACCCTGTGGGACCTCGACCGTGAGTTCGCCACCGGCAACTTCGGCGGCCACCGCTTCATGAAGCTTCGCCACATCCTCGGCATCCTGCGCGACTCGTACTGCCGCACCACCGGTATCGAGTACATGCACATCCAAGATCCCGAACAGCGGCGGTGGATCCAGGAGCGCGTGGAGCGACCGCACGAGAAGCCGCCGCGCGAGGAACAGCTCCGTATCCTGCACAAGCTCAACCAGGCCGAGGCGTTCGAGACATTCCTGCAGACGAAGTTCGTCGGCCAGAAGCGCTTCAGCCTCGAAGGCGCCGAGACGACGATCCCGCTGCTGGACGAGATCTGTGAAGCCGCTGCCAACCACCAGCTCGATGAGGTCACCATCGGGATGGCGCACCGAGGGCGCCTTAACGTGCTGGCCAACATCGTCGGCAAGAAGTATGCGCAGATCTTCCGCGAGTTCGAGGGCAACATCGACCCACGCACCGTCCAGGGCTCGGGCGACGTCAAGTACCACCTGGGCGCCGAAGGTGCGTTCGTCGCCGGCAGTGGAGCAGAGGTCAAGGTCTCGGTCGCGGCGAACCCTTCGCATCTCGAGGCCGTCGACCCGATCCTCGAGGGCATCGTGCGCGCCAAGCAGGACCTGCTCAACCAAGGTGCCGCCTTTCCCGTGCTTCCACTGCTGGTGCACGGCGATGCGGCGTTCGCCGGCCAAGGCGTCGTCGCCGAGACACTCAACCTGTCGCAGCTGCGGGGCTACCGCACCGGCGGCACGATCCACGTCGTTGTCAACAACCAGGTGGGGTTCACGACCTCACCCTCGTCGTCTCGATCGTCGCTCTACTGCACCGACGTTGCCCGGATGGTGCAGGCGCCGATCTTCCACGTCAACGGCGACGACCCCGAGGCGTGTATCCGGGTGGCACAGCTGGCCTTCGAGTACCGCCAGTCGTTCAACAAGGACGTCGTCATCGACCTCGTCTGCTACCGGCGGCGCGGTCACAACGAGGGTGACGACCCGTCGTACACGCAGCCCCTCATGTATGACCTGATCGAGCGGAAACGGTCGGTGCGCACGCTTTACACCGAGGCGCTGATCGGCCGTGGCGACATCACGGTCGAGGAAGCCGAGTCGGCGCTGAAGGACTACCGACAGCAGCTCGAGAGGGTCTTCGCGGAGGTGCGAGACGCTGGGACCGAGCCCGGCGAGGCTGAGTACGTGACGGTGCCGGAGTACCCGACGAAGGGCGCGGCCGCCGGCGGCGCCGACACCGCCGTCAGCAAGGAGGTCCTCAAGCGGATCTCCGACGCGCATGTGACAGCGCCCAACGGTTTCACCGTGCATCCGAAGGTGCTTCCCCAGCTGCAGCGGCGCGCGGCGGCCATCACCGAGGGGCCCATCGACTGGGGGACCGGCGAGATCCTCGCCTTCGGTTCGCTGCTCATGCAGGGGCGACCGGTGCGGCTCGCCGGCCAGGACTCGCGCCGCGGCACGTTCGTCAGCCGCTTCGCGACGATCATCGACCGTCGCAACGGTGCCGAGTGGACGCCCTTGCAGAACCTGTCCGCCGACCAAGCACAGTTCTACATCTACGACTCGCTGCTGTCGGAGTACGCCGCGATGGGCTTTGAGTACGGCTACTCGGTGGCCCGGCCGGAGGCGCTGACGTTGTGGGAGGCCCAGTTCGGGGACTTCGTCAACGGTGCGCAGATCGTCATCGACGAGTTCATCTCCGCCGGTGAGGCGAAGTGGCAACAGCAGTCCGGGGTGGTGCTGCTGCTTCCCCACGGCTACGAGGGTCAGGGTCCTGACCACTCCTCGGCCCGGATCGAGCGTTTCATGACGCTTGCGGCCGGCAACGCGTTCACGGTGGCGCAGCCGTCGACGCCGGCGTCGTACTTCCATCTGCTGCGGCAGCATTCGCTGGGGAGCAGGCACCGCCCGCTGATCGTCTTCACCCCGAAGTCGATGCTCAAGCGCAAGGACGCCGCTTCCCAACCGTCAGACTTCACGTCGGGCACCTACCTGCCCGTCATCGGCGACGACGTCGACGACCCGTCGGCGGTCGAGCGCATCCTGCTGTGCTCGGGTCGCATCACCTGGGACCTCAAGGCCGAGCACAAGCGGCGAGGCGATGACGCCGCCAGGACCGCCATCCTGCGACTCGAACAGCTCTACCCGCGTCCGGTCGAGGAGCTCAAGGTGGAGCTGGCTAGGTACCCCAACGCTACGGAGATCCGCTGGGTGCAGGACGAGCCCGCCAACATGGGCGCGTGGCCGCACATGAAGCTCAACCTCGAGCCGGAGCTGGGTGTCCCGCTCGTACGCGTGTCCCGAGACGAGTCAGCCTCCCCGTCGGTGGGCCAGGTGTCGGTGCACCGTGACGAGCTCGCGGAGCTCCTCGACGGCGCGTTTGCCTGAGCGGCATGTACTTCACTGACCGCGGCATCGAGGAGCTGGCCCACCGGCGTGGAGACGACGAGGTGACGCTGGCCTGGGTCGGTGAACGGCTGCAGGAGTTCGTCGACCTCCACCCTGAGTTCGAGACACCGATCGAGCGGCTGGCGACCTGGCTGGCCCGTCTCGACGACCCCGACGACGACTGACCATCGTCGCCCGTGGTCAAACGGTGAAGACGACCTTGCCGAAGAGGTCACCGTCGATCATCGCAGCGAAGCCGTCGCGCGCCTGGTCAAGCGGGAGCACCCGGTCGATGAGCGGCCGGGCGCCACTGACGTCGAGCAGGCTCACCAGCCCAGCAAGCTCGTCGCGGGTCCCCATCGTGGAGCCGTGAATGCGCAGCTGCAGGAAGAAGACGCGGGTGAGCTCGACGTTGTCGGGCTGCGCTCCGGACGTCGTACCCGAGATCACCAGCGTCCCACCGGGGCGAAGCGACTTGATGGAGTGGCTCCACGTCGCCGCCCCGACGGTCTCCATCACGGCATCGACGCGCTCGGGGAGCCGGCTGCCGGGCTCGAACGCCTCGTCGGCGCCGAGGTCGAGGGCGCGCCGGCGCTTCTTCTCATCGCGGCTGGTGACGTAGCACCGAACACCGGCGGCCTTGGCAAGGGTGATGAGGGCGGTGGCGACGCCGCCGCCCGCGCCCTGAACCAGGACGCAGTCGCCTGGCCGCACGCCACTTTGGGTGAAGAGCATCCGGTACGCGGTCAGCCATGCTGTGGGCAGGCAGGCCGCCTGCTCGAACGACAGTGAGGCAGGCTTCGGGACGACGTTGCGGCGCGGTACGACGACGCGCTCGGCGAGCGTGCCCTGGTAGCGCTCCGACAGCAGTGAGCGCCGAGGGTCGAGGGTTTCGTCACCGTGCCAGCTCGGTTCGCTGATGACTGCATGAACGACGACCTCGGCGCCCTCCTCGTCGACGCCAGCCGCGTCGCAGCCCAGTGTCATCGGCAGCCGGTCCTCCGGCAGCCCGACACCCCGCAGCGACCACACGTCATGGTGGTTCAAGGAGACCGCCTTGACGTCGACGGTGGTCCACCCGGCATCCGCGACGGGGTCAGGACGCTCCCCGAGCTGGAGTCCGGC
>JACCVA010000076.1 GCA_013698435.1 Nocardioidaceae bacterium
ACGCCCGACGACGGCACGACGCAGCCCGGACCCGACGTCGTGTTCTACGCAGCGGTCCCGAGTGCAGGGACGTACCACCTCTACTTGAACTTCAAGCACCAAGGGGTGGTCCGCACCGCCGCGTTCACGGTGAGCAGCACGGGTCTTGCAGCGCCGGAGTCGACCGATACCAGCGACTCCCACTCCGGCCACTGACCAGAACCACCCCCACGAAGGAGGAGCAGGTGAGCACCACGTCCACCGAGGCCGTCGAGCTGGAGATCAGCGGCATGACCTGCGCCTCCTGCGCCAACCGGATCGAGCGCAAGCTCAACAAGCTCGAAGGCGTCACCGCCACGGTCAACTACGCGACCGAGAAGGCCAAGGTCACCTTCCCCCAGGGCGTGGCTCCCGAGGACCTGGTCGCCACCGTCGAGCAGGCGGGGTACGGTGCCGCGCTGCCCCGGCCGACGGGCGCCGGCGCGGAGGCCGAGTCGGCTGCCTCCGATGACCCCACCCGCTCGCTGCGCCAGCGACTGCTGGTCTCCGCACTGCTCACCGTCCCGGTGATCGCGATGGCGATGGTGCCTGCGCTGCAGTTCGAGTTCTGGCAGTGGCTCTCGCTCACCCTCGCCGCACCCGTCGTGGTGTGGGGCGCGTGGCCGTTCCACCGCGCAGCCTGGATCAACCTGCGGCACGGCACCTCCACGATGGACACGCTAATCTCGTTGGGCACGATCGCCGCCCTGGGGTGGTCGGTCTACGCCTTGTTCTGGGGTACGGCGGGCACGCCGGGCATGACCCACCCCTTCGAGCTGACCGTGGAGCGCACCAACGGCGCCGGGAACATCTACCTCGAAGCAGCCGCCGGGGTGACGACGTTCATCCTCGCGGGACGCTACTTCGAGGCGCGCTCGAAGCGCCGCGCGGGAGCAGCCCTGCGGGCACTCCTGGAGCTGGGCGCAAAGGAGGTCGCCGTGCTTCGCGACGGCCCCGACGGGCCGACCGAGGAGCGCATCCCCACCGACCAACTGGCCGTCGGGATGAGGTTCGTGGCCCGGCCCGGCGAGAAGATCGCCACCGACGGAGTCATCGAGGAGGGCAGCTCAGCCGTCGACGCCTCGATGCTCACCGGCGAGTCCGTGCCGGTCGAGGTACGGCCCGGCGACGCGGTCGTCGGCGCATGCGTCAACGCCGGCGGACGACTCGTCGTGCGCGCCACCCGCGTCGGCGCCGACACCCAGCTCTCCCAGATGGCCCGGCTGGTCGAGGACGCGCAGAACGGCAAGGCGCAGGTCCAGCGACTGGCCGACCGCGTCTCGGGCATCTTCGTCCCGATCGTGATCGGGTTGGCGATCGGCACCCTGGGCTTCTGGATCGGCACCGGCGCCGGACTCGCGACCGCCTTCACCTCAGCGGTCGCCGTCTTGATCATCGCCTGCCCCTGCGCGCTCGGGCTCGCCACGCCGACCGCGCTGATGGTCGGCACCGGCCGCGGAGCCCAGCTCGGCATCCTCATCAAGGGACCCGAGGTGCTCGAGTCCACGCGGCGGGTCGACACCGTCGTGCTCGACAAGACCGGCACGGTCACCACCGGCCAGATGACCCTGGTCGACGTGGTCGTCGCACCCGGTGAGGATGCTGAGGAGGTCCTACGGCTCGCCGGGGCCTTGGAGGACGCCTCCGAGCACCCCATCGCCCACGCCATCGCGACCGGAGCCCGTGACCGAGTCGGCACCCTGCCGACTGTGGAGGACTTCACCAACCTCGAGGGCCTCGGAGTCCAAGGCGTCGTCAAAGCAGACGGGCGAACCCACGCCGTCCTCGTCGGCCGGCCTCGACTGCTCGCCGAGTGGTCCCAGCAGATGCCTGTCGAGCTGGAGACGGCGATGAGCGACGCCCAAGCCACCGGAGGTACGGCGGTCGCGGTCGGCTGGGACGGCGCCGCACGCGGCGTGGTCGTCGTGGCGGACGCGATCAAGCCCACCTCCGCAGAGGCGATCGCCCAGCTCCGTGACCTCGGGTTGCGACCGGTCCTGCTCACAGGGGACAACGCGACCGTCGCGCGGGCGGTCGCCGCGGAGGTCGGGATCGATCCGGACGCCGTGATCGCCGACGTCCTCCCCGCCGACAAGGTCGACGTGGTCAAGCAGCTGCAGTCAGAGGGCAGGGTCGTGGCCATGATAGGCGATGGCGTCAACGACGCCGCCGCCCTCGCTCAGGCCGACCTCGGGTTGGCGATGGGAACCGGCACCGACGTGGCGATCGAGGCCAGCGACCTCACCCTGGTTCGCGGCGACCTGAGGGTCGCGGCTGACGCGATCCGACTCTCGCGTCGCACTTTGGGCACCATCAAGGGCAACCTGTTCTGGGCGTTCGCCTACAATGTCGCAGCCCTCCCGCTGGCGGCCGCGGGGCTGCTGAACCCGATGCTGGCCGGTGCCGCGATGGCGTTCTCGAGTGTGTTCGTGGTGAGCAACAGCCTGCGACTGCGCGGCTTCAAGTCACTGACCGACACCCGCAACACGACGACAGGCGTGGGATCGTCGGCGAAGAACCCAGTGGGAGCGCGACGATGAGCAGGGTTCCGCTCCTGGCGCCGCAGACCTCCCGCCGATCGCGCGCTTGTGCAGATCAGTGCGCTCGTGGGCGCGTAGCGTTGGTGCGGTGGCGGTAGGTAACCTGCAAATGGTCGCTGTGGCACGTCACGCCCGGATGAGCGAGTACGTCATAAACCACTCGCGGGGGGCCCGGTCACGACGGACTGAGCAGTGAGCATGCTGACAACCGCGAAGGGATGACACCGGCGATGGGTTTGAAGACTGTGGACAAGAATGATGCGCCTGAGGCAGTGCCTCCCATCGCGGACCGCGCTGGATTCGACGCTGCTCTGGCTGAGCAGGTCGAGCGCGAGAAGGAGGTCACGCGCCACGGCGACCGTGTTTCCGCCGCACGCCGCCGGCTGCCCATGGTCGAGGTTGAGAACTACCCCTTTGCCGGCCCACACGGTCCGGTAACCCTCATCGACCTGTTCCAGGACCGCTATCTGCTCCTTGTGCAGAACGTGATGTTCGACCCCGGCTGGGAGGAGGGCTGCCCAAGCTGCACCTGGGCGGTCGACAACCTGCCGGCCAACATGGGTCGGCTGGCAGACGAGGGCATCGCCTTCGCCATGGTCTCCCAGGCGCCGATCGAGAAGGTCGAGGTATGGCGAGCCAAGCG
>JACCVA010000077.1 GCA_013698435.1 Nocardioidaceae bacterium
CTGGACCGTGCGCGGGTGGTCGCAGGAAGGGCCGGTCAAGACGCAGTCGCGTATCGATGTGCCCCGCGCCGGAGCGAACCTGTCGCCAGGCCGCATCACGATCGCCGGGGTGGCATGGGCCCAGCACAGAGGCATCGAGAAGGTCGAGGTGCGCGTCGGCGATGGTGACTGGATGACGGCGACCCTCGGGGCCGACCCGTCCGTCGACACCTGGCTGCAGTGGTCGGTGCCCTGGGAGGCCACGGTCGGCGACCATGACATCGCCGTCCGCGCCACCGACAGGACCGGCACCATGCAGACCGACGATGTCACCGACGTGATTCCCGACGGGGCAACCGGCTGGCACACGATCACCATCGAGGTGTCGGAGTAAATCCCGGTGCGCGCCTGCTCTAGTCGACCTGGTCACCGGGCGCAGTGAACGTGTTGCACCCCGCCAAGTCGTTGTCGCCGTAGCCAGTGCTGATCCACTCACGGTTGGAGGCGCCCGAACCGTGGTCGCGGTCACCGTCGTGGCCGCCAGGCTCGTCGCCGAACGAGCCGGCCACGCGGCTCAGCTGCTGCAGCTTCGTCTCGTCCATCGGGTAGCTCTCGGCGATGGCTCCGAGGAAGAGGCCGCCCAGACAGCTCGCCTGCAGCTCCACGCGTCGGTTGAGCTCGAGCCGGTTGTCGAAGTCGTCGTACGAGACGGTCTCGAAGGCGTCCAAGGCGCCGACCTCGTTCTGGACGTGGTGGCCGAACTCGTGCCCGATGACGATGGCGTACGCGACGTCGTTGTCTCCGAAGTACTTGCGCATCTGCGATACGTCGGCGTACATCACCTCGTCGCTCGGACAGTAGAACGCCAGCGTGCGCCCGTCCTGCGGCGACGCGTTGCCGCAGGGGGTGTTGATGTCGGCGTCGAACACGACCAGGCCGGGATCGGTGTAGCCGTAGCCGGCACTCTCCACGGCTGGGCGCCACTCCTCGTTGAGGCAGCTCATCAATGCTTCGTAGAACGCCGTCTGCTCGGCAGTCCCGGCAT
The DNA here is from genome assembly GCA_013698435.1 of Nocardioidaceae bacterium. Taxonomy (GTDB): domain Bacteria; phylum Actinomycetota; class Actinomycetes; order Propionibacteriales; family Nocardioidaceae; genus JACDHG01. Next base: position 1,025 of record JACCVA010000077.1, read on the forward strand.
CGCCGAGATCGCGAGCCGGACAGTCGCCGTTCGCCAGACCGCCTTGATCGTAGAGGGTGTTGCCGTCGAGCACGGCGCGCGCGTCGGTCGCATCGACGGGATCAGCGTTGGGGTTGCTCGCCCGGGCAGGGGAGTGGTCGACCGCAACGGAGTCGGTGGTTTCGGCGACGGTACGGGTAATGGCGTTCGCGAGGACGAGCACGAAGACGACGACGGCCAAGGCGCCTACGAGGGCGAGCGTCACCTTCGCCCCGCGGCGCCGCCGCGGCGGTGGTGGCCAGCCGTACCCCCATTGCGGGTGCTGGTAGGCGCCGTGGAGTTGCTGCGGCGGATACTGCGGCCGGTACTGCTGGACGCTGGGGGGTGGGTATGCCCCCAGCGGCACGTAACCCTGTGCGTGGCCTTGCGGTTGCCACTGCTGGGGGTATCCCTGCGGTGCGTAGCCGTGCTGAGGTGAACCGGCGTACGGCGCGGACGGGTAAGGCTGCTGCTGGCCCGGGTATCCCTGGTACGGCTGCTGCTGCGGGCTCGGGTACGCGGAAGACGGTTGCTGTTGGGCAGAGGGCTGCCCCTGATAGCGCGCACCCGGGTAGCCCGGAGGCACCGAGGGTGGCGGCAGCACGCGCGCCGGAGGCAACGGTCTGGTGGGCTCCGAATCGGACACCGACGCCTCCTCCCTCAACGAGTTCACCGCCCTTGCCTTGCAGGTGTTTCGCACGGCTCGGGGACACGCGCAGACTACCCTGACCAGATGTCACCAACAGCCGGCTTTGGCGCGACGACGTCCAGGCACGACAAGCCTCAACCGGCACAGGGACAAGGGCGGACAAGGGTTTTTGCGTCTTGGGGGGTCAGGGCGTTTACCTTCGTAGGCGGCCTCCTCACTGCTCTCGTCATACCCACAACTACCGCGTCCGCACACCTCGCGAACGCAGCGGCCGACGACGCCGAGATCCAGAGCTACCAGGCGACCGTGAGGGTCGAGCGAAATGGCAGCCTGCATGTTGCGGAGACCGTGGTCTACGACTTCTCCGGCACCTCGGCCGCGGTGGTGCAGCGCACGATCGTGACGCAGGAGGGCTACGACGCCGAGAGCGACCGGGTCTATGACCTCGACAACGTCGCGGTCGATGCCGTGCAGACCGACGTCGACGCCACCATCACCACCGACGGGGGACGAGCCTCCATCGACGTGGAGTTCCCGGA
>JACCVA010000084.1 GCA_013698435.1 Nocardioidaceae bacterium
CTCATCGAGATCGCGTCCCGCACCGACGGTGTCCCGGTCTCAGCCGAAGAGCTGGGTCGGCTGCAGGACATCCCGCACGGTTTCCTCCAGGCGATCCTGGCCGACTTGCGGCGTTCGGGCATCGTGATGAGCGTTCGGGGACAAAGTGGCGGCTGGCGGCTGGCCCGCCCGAGCGAAGAGGTCAGCATCGCCGACATCGTGCGCGCGGTCGACGGCCCGCTCGTCAGCGTCTACGGGCTGCGTCCGGAGGCGGTCTCCTACAACGACTCGGCCCGGGTCCTGCAGCTCGTCTGGATCGCGGCGCGGGCCAATATCCGTGAAGTGTTCGAGCACGTGACGGTGGCCATGCTGGCAAGCGGCAAGCTGCCGCCCGACATCGTCAGGCTCACCAAGGACGACGAGGCCTGGCGCCCTCACTGAGGCGGGTGGGCAGCGCCTGGCTGCCGGCGCCGGCGTACGGAAGGCAGCGCGCCGAGGACGGCAGCCCCCACGAGTCCGAGCAGCGCCAGCAGCAGTCCGATGCCCTGGCCAGGCGGGCGAAAGCTGACCTCGACGTCGCCGGCCTTCGTGCCGGCAGGTAGCTGGACCTCGAGCAGCCCGGCGTCGCTGCGAGACACCACAAGCCGCCGACCATCAATCTCCGCGCGGTAACCGGGCCAGCCGAGACGGGCAAAGACCAGCGTCGCGTCGTCGGACACCTCCCCGATGGCGATCGTTTCGGTACCGCTGTCGGCGCTGTCGGCCGACGTGACCTCGACACCTGGCGACGTCCAGCTGAGCCGGCTGTCGGGCCACTGGTAGGGCTGCTCCGGGTGCAGGACGACGGCCTGCCTGGTCTCCTCCGCGACCGTCCAGCCGGGCTCGGGTTCGACCGTGTCGAAGATGCCCTGCTGCACGACGAGCGTCTCGAGCTTCATCAGCTCAGCCAGGCTCGGGCGGCCGTCCTCGGTCGGACGGTAGAGCTTGTCGTACGCCGACCGACAGGTGTCACCGTTGTAGTCCATGCACAGCGCTCGGGTGAAGGCCTTGAGCCCCACCCCGGAGTACGTGTTGACGGAGTCGACTCCGACCGCGTGGTACATGCTGCCGGCGAGCAGGCTGGACCAGGCCCGCGGCCCTTCCGTAGCGGCCTGCCTCCTGACCTTGCCGAGGCTGGCCACCTGAAGGGTCGTGCCGGTGTAGCCGGAGAACCTCGTTTCCGTGGCGGCGACCTTGGAGGGGAAGCCCCAAAAGCCGGCGCTGGCGTTCGCCGGAAAGACCGTCATCTGGAACCCGAGGACCACGAGGGTGCCGGCTTGGACGACGGCCACCAGCGGCAAAACGCTCCGCCGCGTACGCAGGAGCGCCCAGATCAGCGCGGCAACAAGTAGCGCGACCACAAGCGTCGCCTGGGTGTGCAGAGCCAGCCGCTCCGGGGTCTGCGACCACGCAAGGTATGCACCGACGAGGACGATGGCCGCGCTGCCGAGTGCTCGAGGCATCACCTTGTCGCGGTGGAAGCCGGCTGACGCGACGACGGCGACCACTACGGCGATCGGAAGCTGCAGGTACTCAACCAGCCGCACCGGCCAGCGGAACAGCCACAGCGACGAGGGCCCGACGACGAGCAGGAAATAACCGAGCGACACCGTGGCGATGCCGGCCAGGTCGGCTTTTCTTCCCCGCAGTGACGACCACCGCAGCCACGGCAGCAGCGGCAGGAGGAACCAGGCAAAGTACGTCGTCGGCACCCGCATCGGGTCGAGGAACGTCCTTATCGAGGGCAGGAACGACGGGCTGCTCAGGTTGAACAGGTCGCCGAGGGTGGCGCTCATGAAGTCGTTGTTGCGGACGCCGGCGAGGTCGTTGCGGTTCGCCAAGGGGGCGGTCTCCAGCAGCGGGAGGAAGACCAACGGGATCACCGCGGCGACGCAGAGACCGGTGAGGGCGAGTCGACCTGCAGCCGCCCAGTCGCGACGCACGGCCGACTCGACGAGCACCCCGAGGCCCACGATGACCACACCGAGCACGCCGTAGGGGTTTCCCTGCGTGACGGCGAGGGCCCCGATGACGAACGCCCATACCGGGTTGAGCGTTCCCCGGGCGGTGCGACGGAACGCCCACCAGACGTACGGCACGTGAGCGAAGGCGATCAGGCCGGACGCCCAGCTGGCGGAGTCCCAGTAGAGGGTGAAACCGGAGAACGGCATCGCGACGGCGAGCAGCGACGACGCCCACCGCGCGGCGCCGTACTCGCGGCAGAGCAGATAGAGACCGAGCGCGAGCAGGGCCAGGAACTCTGCCTTGATGACGGTGGCGGCGAGGTCGAGGTCGGGCATCGCCGAGGCGAACAGCCAGTTGGCGGCGTTGACCGGATTGTAGACGCCGAACAGGGCCTCGGCCGCGTAGTTGCCGCCGTGCCAGGAGTTCGGGTCCATGACCGGGGGCCAGGTGCCGCCGCGCAGCAGGTCGCCGAGGTGAGCCCAGGTGGGGACGAACTGTGAGGCGCTGTCGCCGCGGCGGTAGAAGCTGTGCGATCCCACGATCGCGGGCACCAGCGCGTAGAGAAACGACAGCACGGTCACGCCGAGCGGCCACATCCAGCGCGGCAGCTGCGGATCAGGCGGAGCAACCTCTGCACACGATGGGGGCCCGGCGACTTCCGTGGCCCCAGAGGTCGCGGTCATACGGTCCTTTGCGCGTCTGGCTGGGCCGACAGCTCGCGGGGTTCGTCGAGCCGCCGCTGCCGGCCGCCGCCGGTCAAGGTGAACTGCGCCACCAGGAAGGTGATCGGGATGGCGATGGCCGCGGCCGGGATGGCCGCGACGCGCTCGTCCATGCCGAGGTGCTGGACGAACACGTACAACCCGACGGTCGTGATGACGAAGTTGGCAGCGTTCGACAACGGGAAGAGCACGAAGCTCCGCCAGCTCGGCCTCGTCCGGAACGTGAAGTAACAGTTCAGGAAATACGACCCGACCATGGCCAGGGCGAACGCGCAGACGTGTGCGACCAGGTAGGGCAGCACCGTCTGCAGGAGCAGGTAGAGGGCGTAGTAGATGCCGGTGTTGATGACCCCGACGAGCCCGAACCTTGCGATCCTTCCCAGGATCACCGGCGGCGCTCCAGCGACCGCGGCTCAGGAGGTGACAACAGGTCGTGCTCCGGCCCGAGCACCACCGTGACCGGGACCTCGCTGGAGTTGCTGCTCTCCTTCAGCAGGAAGTGCGGGCGACGTTTCGTCTCGTAGTAGATGCGGCCGAGATATTCGCCGATCACCCCGAGGATGATCAGCTGGACGCCACCGAAGCCCAAAATCGCCACGATCAGGGTGGGGTAGCCGGCCACCGGGTTGCCGTTGACGAGGTAGGTGATGATCACCCAGGCGGCGTACGTGAACGCGAGCACGGTGACCGCCGTGCCGAGGTGGATCGCCATCCGCAGCGGCCGGGCGTTGAACGACACGATGCCGTCGATGCCATAGTTGACCAGGTCGCTGAACCGCCACTTCGAGTCCCCGGCGCCGCGCTCGACGTTGTCATAGTCGACGACGGCGGTGGAGAAGCCGATCCAGGCGAACAGGCCCTTGGAGAAGCGGTTGTACTCGCCGAGCGCCAGCAGCGACTGCACGGCGCGGCGGCTGAGGATGCGGAAGTCGCCGACACCGTCTTGGAGATCGACGTCGATGAGGCGGTTGAAGACGCGGTAGTAGAGCCGCGACAGCACCGAGCGAACCGGCCGATCACCCTTGCGCGTACGCCGGGCCACCACCTGGTCATAGCCCTCGTCGAGCTTCGGCAGCATCGTGGCAAGCAGCGCCGGCGGGTGCTGCAGATCGGCGTCGAGGATCGCGATGGCAGCGCCTTCGGCCTGGCTGAGGCCGGCCAGCATCGCCGACTCCTTGCCGAAGTTGCGGCTCAGCGCGAAGTAACGAAAGCGAGGGTCAGCCTGATGGATGGCGCGCATCTTCTCGACCGTCGAGTCGCTGCTGCCGTCGTCAACGAGCACCACCTCGAAGGACTGCGTGAGCGCTTCGAGCTCGGCGGTCAGCACCTTGTGGAGCTGGTCGATGACCTGTTCCTCGTTGAAACAGGGGACGACGACGGACAACTCGAGTGGTTGCATGTCCGACACACGTCCTCCCCGACTGGTCGACCGGTCGGCAGTTGCGCCCGGTGATGTTGGGCGCGACCTTCGCATCACCGGTGAAATCCCGGCTCGAGTCTAGTCGACCGGTGCGCAGCCTCGACGCCTGACGCGGCCCGGCACGACCGTCGCCAAGGCATGGGCATCGCCCGACGATCGAGCGGCTGCCCGACTACGCTGTCTCGGCATGGAACCCGACGGGTCTCGCGCCGGCGCCGCAGGTGCTGACGGAGAAGCTGTCACCGAGCTGGCTCGGCTCCGTGACAGCATCGACAACCTCGACGCCGCGCTCGTGCACGTGCTCGCAGAGCGCTTCAAGTGCACCCAGCAGGTCGGTCTGCTCAAGGCGGAGCACGCGATGCCGCCCGCCGATCCGGAACGCGAGGCGCGTCAGATCGAGCGGCTGCGGCGACTCGCAGCCGAGGCGAAGCTCGACCCGGAGTTCGCCGAGAAGTTCCTGAGCTTCGTCATCGCCGAGGTGCTGCGGCACCACGAGGC
>JACCVA010000096.1 GCA_013698435.1 Nocardioidaceae bacterium
CCATCGTGTCGGTCAAGATGGTGAACCCCCAGTTCGAGGGCCAGACGAAGACAAAGCTCGGTAACACGGAGGCGAAGTCCTTCGTCCAGAAGGTCGTCAACGACAGACTCGGCGAGTGGTTCGAGAAGAACCCGGGCGAGGGCCGCGACATCATCCGCAAGTCGATCGCCGCGGCCGCCGCACGGCTGGCGGCCCGCAAGGCACGCGACCTGGCTCGCAGCCGCAAGGGTCTGCTCGGCGGTGGCGGACTGCCCGGCAAGCTCGCCGACTGCCAGTCGACAAACCCCGACGAGTGCGAGCTGTTCATCGTCGAGGGGGACTCCGCAGGCGGCTCCGCCAAGGGTGGCCGTGATCCGCGGGTCCAGGCGATCCTGCCGATCCGCGGCAAGATCTTGAACGTCGAGAAGGCGCGGATCGACCGGGTGCTGGCCAACACCGAGGTGCAGGCGATCGTCTCCGCCCTCGGCACAGGCATCCAGGAGGACTTCGATCCCGCCAAGCTGCGCTATCACAAGATCGTGATGATGGCCGATGCCGACGTCGACGGTCACCACATCCAGACGCTGCTGCTGACGCTGCTCTTTCGCTTCATGAGGCCGCTGATCGAGGGCGGCTACGTCTACCTCGCAAGGCCGCCGCTCTACCGGCTGAAGTGGAACAACCCGCACCCCCATGAGTTCGTGTACTCCGACCGCGAGCGCGACGCCTTGATGGCGGCGGGTCGTGAGGCAGGCAAGAAGCTGCCCAAGGACAACGCGATCCAGCGCTACAAGGGGCTCGGCGAGATGAACGCCTCAGAGCTGTGGGAGACAACCATGGACCCCGACAACAGGGTGCTGTCGCAGGTGACGCTCGATGACGCCGCCCAGGCCGACCTGATGTTCTCGATCTTGATGGGAGAAGACGTGGAGCAGCGCAGGTCGTTCATCCAACGCAACGCTAAAGACGTCCGGTTCCTCGACATCTGACTGCCAGCCTGCTGGCCCGGCGTCCATGAACAGCTATGAGGTAAGGGAAATCTCTGGTGACTGACGACTCAACGATCACTCCGGAAGTGCCGAGCGGCGGCCGCGTCGAACCGGTCGAGCTGCAGACCGAGATGCAGCGGTCCTACATCGACTACGCGATGGCGGTGATCGTCGGCCGGGCGCTCCCCGACGTACGCGACGGCTTGAAGCCTGTGCACCGGCGGGTGCTCTACGCGATGTACGACGGGGGCTACCGCCCCGACCGCGGTTTCTCAAAGTGCAGCCGTGTCGTCGGTGATGTGATGGGTCAGTATCACCCGCACGGTGACACCGCGATCTACGACACCTTGGTCCGGCTGAGCCAGCCGTGGGTGCTGCGCGCACCTCTCGTCTCCGGCCAGGGCAACTTCGGTTCTCCCGGCAACGACCGCGCAGCCGCGATGCGCTATACCGAGTGCAAGATGGCGCCGTTGGCGATGGAGATGGTCCGCGACATCGAGCAGGACACCGTCGACTTCCGGCCCAACTACGACGGTCGCAGCGAGGAGCCGATCCTGCTGCCGGCCCGTTTCCCCAACCTGCTGGTCAACGGATCGGCCGGGATCGCGGTGGGGATGGCGACCAACATCCCGCCCCACAACCTGCGCGAGGTCAACGACGGCGTCCAGTGGGCGCTCAGCAACCCGACCGCGTCGCGCGAGGAGCTTCAGGAGGCGCTGATCGAGCGCATCAAGGGCCCCGACTTCCCGATGGGTGCCCTGATCGTCGGCACCCAGGGCATCGAGCAGGCATACCGGACCGGGCGTGGCTCGGTGACGATGCGCGCGATCATCGACATCGAGGAGGACAACAAGAACCGGGTCTGCCTCGTCATCAACCAACTCCCGTACCAGGTCAACCCCGACAACCTGGCGCTGAAGATCGCTGAGCTCGCCGACTCCGGCCGGGTGCAGGGGATCGCCGACGTCCGCGACGACTCTTCGTCACGCACAGGGCAGCGGCTGGTCGTCGTGCTGAAACGTGACGCCGTCGCTCGGGTGGTGCTCAACAACCTCTACAAGCACACCGAGCTCCAGCAGAACTTCAGCTGCAACATGCTCGCGCTCGTCGACGACGTGCCGCGCACGCTGTCCATCGATCAGTTCATCTCGCACTGGATCGCCCACCAGATCGATGTGATCCAGCGGCGCACGCGCTACCGCCTGCGCGAGGCGGAGAAGCAGGCGCACGTCTACCGGGGGCTGGTCAAGGCGCTCGACGCGCTCGACGAGGTCATCGCTCTCATCCGGCGCAGCCAGACGACCGACGAAGCCCGCAACGAGCTCATGTCGTTCCTCGACATCGACGAGGTGCAGGCCCGCGCCATCCTCGACATGCAGCTTCGCTCTCTCGCCGCCCTCGCGCGCCAGGCAATCGTCGACAGGCTGGTGGAGCTCGAGGTCACCATCGCCGACCTCGAGGACATCCTCGGCAGTGAGGAGCGGCAACGCTCCATCGTCAGCGAGGAGCTGACGGCGATCGTCGACAAGTTCGGCAACGAGAGACGCAGCCAGATCATCCCCGCCGACGGTGACCTGTCGATGGAGGACCTGATCCCCGACGAAGACGTCGTCATCACCATCACCCGCGGTGGCTACGCCAAGCGCACCCGAGCCGACCTCTACCGGCTGCAGAAGCGTGGCGGCAAGGGGGTCCGGGGTGCAGCACTCAAGGGTGACGACCTGGTGGAGCACTTCTTCTCCTCCACCAACCACCATTGGCTGCTGTTCTTCACCACCGCCGGCCGGGTCTACCGCACCAAGGCGTACCACCTGCCCGAGTCGGCGCGCGACGCCAAGGGCGGCCACGTCGCCGGCCTGCTGTCGTTCCAGCCCGACGAGCAGATCGCCCAGGTGCTCGCCATCCGCGACTACGAGTCGGCGCCGTACCTGGTGCTCGCGACTCGCCGCGGCCTGGTGAAGAAGACCCGGCTGACCGACTACAACTCTCCAAGGCAGGCAGGCGTCATCGCGATCAACTTCCGCGAGGACGACGACGAGCTGATCGGTGCCCGGTTGGTCACGGCCGACGACGACCTGCTCCTGGTGTCGAAACGGGGTCAGTCCGTGCGCTTCCGCGCCGACGACTCCCAGCTGCGCCCGATGGGGCGTGCGACCTCAGGCGTCACCGGGATGAAGTTCCGCGCCGACGACGAGCTGCTCTCAATGGAGGTCGTGCCGTCCGATCCGGCCGAGGATGCACCACCGCTGTACGTCTTCACCGTCACCGACGGCGGATTCGCCAAGCGGACGAGGGTCGAGGGGTACCGGCTGCAAGGCCGCGGTGGAATCGGCATCAAGGCGATGAAGCTCCCGGATGCCCGCGGCTCACTCGTGGGGGGAATCATCGTGACCGACACCGACGAGGTCATGACGGTCAGGGCAAGCGGACAGGTGACGCGCTCGTCTGCTACCGACGTTCCCGCCAGGGGACGTGACACCATGGGGGTGAAGTTCGTGTCGGTCGGCGGCTCCGACTCGGTGGTGCGCATCGCGCGCAACACCGAACGGGAAGTTGACGACGAGCTGCTCGATGGGGCCGACATCGCTGACGGCGCCGCCGAGGACGGTTCTCCGGAGCCGTCCACCGAAGTCGACGCGACGGTGTCGGCTGAGGTCGATGCTGACCAGCAGGAGGGACAGCCCGAATGACCAACCCCCGTGACGACCAGCCCCTGGCGCCGCGGCGTTCCTTGGGCAAGGGCCCGGGAAGCGGCCGGGTGGCGCAGCCATCGGCACCGAGCGGTCAGCAGACGGTTGCGCCTGCGGTGACCTCCCCGCCGTACGGCGGCACCTCGCATGAGGCGCCCGCGACACCGGTGACCGACCGCGCGTGGCCGACTCCGTCGGGGCCCGGGACTGGGGTGTCGAGGACGGACTCCGACGAGACCGGGCGCAGCGAGCCGGCGACTCCCAAGCCGGACCGAAAGGCTGACCGTAAGAGCTCGGGGTCCAGCGCCAAGACACGCACGATGCGGCGTGCCAAGCTGCGACTGCTGCGGGTCGACCCCTGGTCGGTGACCAAGGCGGCGTTCCTGCTGTCCATCGCCTTCGGCATCATGTGCGTGGTTGCGGTGTTCTTGATCTTCTCGATCATGAGCACCGCCGGCCTGTGGGACAGCATCAACGAGACCATCCAGGGCGTGCTCAACCAGAGCCCCGACGAGGCCTTCGACATCAACGACTACGTCGGCATGGACCGCGTAATGGCGATCACAATGCTCATCGCCGCGATCGACGTCGTGCTGATCACGGCGCTCGCCACCCTGGGTGCGTTCATTTACAACATGTCGGCATCCCTTCTCGGTGGCGTCGAAGTGACGCTGGCGGAGGACCTCAAGTAGGCACCTCGACGCTGCCCTGTCTCGGCTGAAGCCGTTTGGGGCGGGGTCAGCGGATGGGGTAGCCTGCCTCGGCGACATCCCGTTCTCGCGGGCCTATAGCTCAGACGGTTAGAGCGCTTCCCTGATAAGGAAGAGGTCAGAGGTTCAAGTCCTCTTAGGCCCACGGTCCACACCCACCTCAGGGGGCAACATGCTGAAGAAGATCCTGACCATCGCCGCCGTCGGTGCGGTCGCCAAGGTTGTTCTCGACAAGCTCACCGGCAACAACGACGCCGACTTGTGGGCAGAGGCAACCGACCCGGTCGACCGGGCCCGGTAGGCCACCCCGGTCCCCTTCGGACCACCGGGGGACGTGGCGCAATTGGTAGCGCACCTGCTTTGCAAGCAGGGGGTTGAGGGTTCGAGTCCCTTCGTCTCCACCCTGTGATGTCTCGGGACATCGGACACCTCGCAACCCTGGAACGTAGACAGGTGGCGACGCAGGCTCGCTAATCTGAGGGCAGTCGACCGAGGAGGCAGAGCTATGGCAAACCACGTTGCCACCGCAGTGACCGAGATCAGCGCCTCACGCGCGCAGGTGTGGGCAGCCCTCACCGACCCGGAGCAG
>JACCVA010000119.1 GCA_013698435.1 Nocardioidaceae bacterium
CTGGAGGCTGCCTCGATCCCGGTCTCGACGACAGCGTCTGTCAGCTTCTCGACGTTCGCCGACGGGTTCGCGATCTGGGCGTTGAACTCCACGCCACCGCGGAACTCGATGCCGTAGTTGAGTCCCCGCAGCAGCAGCGTCGCGATCGCGACGACGACGATCGCCAGCGAGACGAGGTACCACGTCTTGCGTCTCCCGACGAAGTCGACCGACACGTCACCTCGGTAGAGCCGGGCGCCGAGCTCCCCGAACTTGGACATCAGGCCTCCCCTCGGGCGACGCGGGCCTTCGGTGCCAATGGCGGCATCCCTAGGTGCTGGCGGTCCAGGCCGGACCACTTGTGACCTTGGCCGAAGAACTTGGTCCGCGACAAGAACGTCACCATCGGCTTTGTGAAGAAGAAGACGACGAAGACATCGATGAACGTGGTGAGACCGAGTGCGAAGGCAAATCCCTTGACCACGCCGATGGCGAAGATGAACAGCACGATCGCCGCCAGCATCGACACCGCGTCGGCAGCCAAGATCGTCGTCCGCGCCCGCACCCAGCCGGTCTCGACCGACGTACGCAACGTGCGCCCGTCGCGCACCTCGTCGCGCAGTCGTTCGAAGTAGACGATGAACGAGTCAGCCGTGATGCCGACGGCGACGATCAGACCGGCGATGCCGGGAAGGGTGAGGGTGAAGCCGTAGGCCTTGCCGAGCAGCAGCACACTCGCGTAGGTCAACAGGCCGGCGATGACCAGCGACGCAATCACGACCAGGCCGAGACCGCGGTAGTAGAGCAGGCAGTAGACGACGACCAGGAGCAGACCGATGATCCCAGCGGTGATGCCCGCACGCAGCTGGTTGCCGGCGAGCTCGGGGCCCTCGTCGGAGATCTGCTGCGGCACGAAGGTCAGCGGTAGCGCGCCGTACTTGAGCGAGTTCGCCAGGCTGGTCGACGACTGCTGCGTGAACGGGTTGGTGGAGCCGCCGGAGATCTCGGCGCGACCACCGGTGATGGGCTGGTCGTTGCTAGGAGCCGACAGCACCACACCGTCCAAGACGATGGCCAGCTGCTGCTGCTGGCCGGTGAGCGGGTTGGGCTGGCTGGCGATCTGCGACGTCACCGCACCGAACTCCTTGGAACCCTCGCCGGTGAACTCGACGTTGACGACGTACTCGCCGAGGCCTTGCTGGGGGATGCCCGAGGACGCGGTCTTGACCTCGGTGCCCTCGACCATGGCGGGGCCGAGCAGATAGCGACCCCCCTGCTCGTCACAGGCGAGCAGTGGTTGGCTGGGCAGGTCGACCTGCTGCTGGCTCGCCTTCCCCGGCTTCGGGCAGGTGTACTGCGCGAGCTTCAGCTGCCACTCCTGCGGCGGGCTGGCGATCCAGGCGTACGGGTCGTCGATCTGCTCGAGGTCGGGCGGCACCAGCGCGGTCGGGGGGCCGGCGGTCGTCGGCTCGGTGGGTGGGGGCTCGCTCGGCGCCGCCTCGGTGCCGGTGGCGTCGGTCGGCGAGGGTTCGGTGGTGGTGGCGTCGGTCGGCGACGGTTCGGTGGTGGTGGCGTCGGTCGGCGACGGCGACCGTGTGGTGGAGGTGGGCGCCGGCGCCGCGTGGTCGTCGGCGTACACGGGGCCGACCCGGTTCTTGCTCGGCGTCTTCGAGGGGCTCGGCTTCGTGGTGCCCGGCTCCGGGCTCACCTTCGGGCCGGACTGGGTCGGAGTGCTCGGTGACGAGGGGTTGGACGACGAAGACGGCTGCGAGCCGGGCGACTGCGATCCGGTTGTCTGCGCAGGTGACGTCGGTGTGGATGCTGTCGGCGTAGGGGCAGGCGTGCCCTCCGGCGGCAGGTACGCCGCCACCAGCCGGAACCGTAGCTGCGCGGTGGAGCCGATCGTCTCGGCCAGGCCCTTGTTCACCTTGCCGGGGATCTCGATGACGATGATGTCCTCGCCCTGGGTCGTCACCTCCGCCTCGGCGACACCGGCGCCGTTGACCCGGTTGCTGATGATGCCGACGGCCTCCTGCAGCTTGGCCGTGGTGATCGCGCCACCGGCCGACTTCGCCTGGAGCGTGATGCGGGTGCCGCCCTGCAGGTCGAGGCCGAGCCGCGGCTTCCAGTTGCCTACCGCGGCGGCTGCTGCGAACATGGCGCCGACGACGAGCATGAAGATGAGCAGGGTGCGCCCGGGGTGCGAGGTGCGGGTAGCCACGTCAGCGGGTCCCTTGGTCCCTGTCATCGGGACCGAGGGACTCGTCACGCGCCGGGCTGTGGCCGCCGGGCGCGGTGTCAAGGGTGGAACCGCTGTCGACCTCGGCCTCGCCGACCGCGGCGTCCGTGGCGGGCGTGTCGGTCAAGATCTTGCCGACCGCGCCGCGATGGACCCTGATCACGGTGCCGGTGGCGACCTCGAGTCCGACGTGCTCGTCGGTGGCCTCGACCACTCGTCCGAAGATGCCGCTGGTCGTCATGACGTCGTCACCGACGCTCAGCGCCGACTGGAGCTGGGCGGTCTCCTGAGCGCGCTTGCGCGCCGGCCGGATCATGAGGAAGTAGGCGAGGACCAGCAGGAGGACAAGCGGAAGCAGCGCTCCCAGATTGTCTTGGTTCACCGAGTAGCTCCTAGACGTCGACCACACACCGGTACGGCGGGTCGACACGACGACACGACACGAGCTGTCGACGGCGCGCGGACACGTGGCGCCCCGACCAGCCAAATGCGGAGTCTACTTGCAGGAGCACACAAACCCCGAACCGGTCAGTGAGCGTGTCTCATTCGTGACACCGGCTCGCACCGCCGGCGGTCAGTCCTCGAACAGTCCCGGTTGCCCGGCAAGCACCGCCCGCTCAGGCACGTTGAGACCGAGGTGCCGCCACGCCGCCGGGGTCGCGATCCGACCCCGCGGGGTGCGTGCCAAATAGCCCGAGCGGACGAGGAACGGCTCGGCCACTTCCTCGACGGTCTCGCGCTCCTCCCCGACCGCAACCGCCAGCGTGCTCAGCCCGACAGGCCCGCCACCGAACCGTCGGCACAGCGCGTCGAGCACGGCCCGGTCGAGACGGTCGAGTCCCAGCTCGTCGACCTCGAAGAGCGCGAGCGCGTCCTGCGCCAGCGCGCGGGTGACGTTGCCGTCGGCTCGCACCTGGGCGAAGTCGCGCACCCGACGCAGCAGCCGGTTGGCGATGCGCGGCGTGCCACGGGACCGCGACGCGATCTCGACGGTGCCCGGCGCGTCGACCCGCACGTCGAGCAGGTGGGCCGACCGCGCCACGATCTGCTGCAGCTCCGCCGTCTCGTAGAACTCGAGGTGACCGGTGTAGCCGAACCGGTCCCGCAGCGGCCCGGGCAGCAACCCTGAGCGGGTCGTGGCCCCGACGAGCGTGAACGGCGGGATCTCGAGCGGGATAGCCGTCGCACCCGGGCCCTTGCCGACGATGACATCGACCCGGAAGTCCTCCATCGCCATGTAGAGCATCTCTTCGGCAGGACGAGACATCCGGTGGATCTCGTCGAGGAACAGCACGTCACCCTCGCTCAGCCCGGAAAGGATGGCGGCCAGGTCTCCCGCGTGCTGGATGGCCGGACCACTGGTGATCCGCAGCGGGGCACTCATCTCAGCAGCGATGATCATCGCCATCGTGGTCTTGCCGAGGCCGGGTGGACCTGACAGGAGCACATGGTCGGGGGTGCGGCCACGCCCACGCGCGGCGGCGAGCACCAGGCCGAGCTGCTCGCGCACGCGCTCCTGGCCGATCACCTCGGCGAGCGTGGTGGGGCGCAGTGCGGCCTCGACGGCACGCTCGTCGCCCGCGGCATCGGCCTCGACCAGGGCGCGCACCTCGGCGTCGTACGTCGACATGTGCCTCAGACCCTCGACAACGAGCGCAGCGCCGCCCGGAGGAGCTCGGCAACGGTCATCGGGTCGCCCGAGGCGGACGCCTCGTCAGCAAGCGGTGCGACGGTCTCGACGGCGATCTCGGCCTCCTTGGTCGGCCAACCGAGCCCCAGCAGTCCCGCCCTGACCTGGTCACGCCATAGATCCGTTTGTCGCGTCAGCGCACCGGACGAGCCGTTCGCCGACCCTGCGGTGGGCGTGCCGACGCGGTCCTTGAGCTCGAGCACGATCCGCTGGGCCCCTTTTCGGCCGATGCCCGGCACCGCGCACAGCGCCGTGAGGTTCTCGGTGGCGATCGCGCTCCGCAGCTCGCCCGGGCCGTGCACGGCGAGCATGGCCTGCGCGACCTTCGGGCCGACGCCACTGGCGGTCTGCAACAGCTCGAACAGACTGCGCTCGTCGTGGTCGGCGAACCCGAAGAGCGTGAGTGAGTCCTCGCGGACGACCATCGACGTCGCCAGGGTGGCCTCGACGCCGACGCGCAGTGCAGCAAGCGTCGCCGGTGCGCACATCACCACGATGCCGACGCCGCCTACCTCCACCACGGCGCAGTCGGGGTGCACCGCTGCCACCGGGCCCCGCACGAACGCGATCATGGTCTGGCCGCGACTCGCTGGGCGGCCACAGCCGCCTGGAGCCGGCGCTGAGAGGCGCCGCGCCAGATGTGACACATCGCCAGCGCGAGCGCGTCGGCCTCGTCGGCGGTGGCCGGGCGCTCGGTCAGCCTGAGCAGCCGTGTCACCATGGAAATCACCTGGGTCTTGTCCGAACGGCCGCTGCCGGTGACTGCTGCCTTCACCTCGCTCGGCGTGTGCAGGGCGACCGGGATATGGCGCCGCGCGGCGGCTGCGATGGCGATACCGGCAGCCTGGGCGGTCCCCATCACGGTCGTGACGTTGTACTGCGCGAAGACTCGCTCGACCGCCACCGCGTCGGGCCGGTGCGTGTCGATCCAGCGGCAGATCTCGTCGTCGATGGCCACCAACCGGTCACCCAGTTCCGCCGACGCTGCGGTGCGGACGGCGCCGACAGCCACCGCGCTGAGCGGCCTGCCGGTCTCGCCGTCGACGACACCGAGGCCGCACCTGGTGAGACCGGGGTCGATCCCGAGTACGCGCACGCCACTCCTCTGCCTTGCCCCGACCCCGCCACCGGACCCGGGGCGAACACGTGTTCGACTGGGAGCCAGCGTAATCGCAACGGTGGACAGAACCCGCGCGACGCGCCCACGGTCAGTCAAGCTGCGCGAGGACCTCGTCGGGGATGTCGAAGTTCCCGAACACGTTCTGCACGTCGTCGGAGTCCTCGAGCGCCTCGATCAGGCGGAAGACCTTGCCTGCGCCGTCCTTGTCGACCTCGACGGTCATCGTCGAGACGAACGACGCCTCCGCGGACTCGTAGTCGAGACCTCCGTCCTGCAGCGCTGTGCGGACGGCCACCAGGTCGGTCGGCTCGGAGATCACCTCGAACGACTCCCCGATGTCGTTGACCTCCTCCGCGCCGGCATCGAGCACCGCGCCGAGGATGTCGTCCTCGCTGACCTCGTTCTGCTCCTGGGACTTGGGCACGACCACGACACCCTTGCGGTTGAACATGTAGGACACCGACCCGGCGTCGGCCATGGTTCCGCCGTTACGGCTCATCGCCGTGCGCACCTCGCCGGCAGCACGGTTGCGGTTGTCGGTGAGGCATTCGACGAGCAGTGCCACTCCCCCGGGCGCATATCCCTCGTACATGATCGTCTGCCAGTCGGCACCGCCCGCCTCGACACCGGACCCCCGCTTCACGGCCCGGTCGATGTTGTCGTTGGGCACGGAGGACTTCTTGGCCTTCTGGATGGCGTCGTACAACGTCGGGTTGCCCACGGGGTCGCCACCACCGGTGCGCGCGGCGACCTCGATGTTCTTGATGAGCTTGGCGAAGAGCTTGCCTCGCCTGGCGTCGACGACAGCCTTCTTGTGCTTGGTCGTCGCCCATTTGGAGTGGCCGGACATCTGCGGTGGAGGCTCCTAGCTTCGTTTCACGAGCTCGACGAAGTAGCGGTGCACACGGTCGTCGTGGGTGATCTCGGGGTGGAACGAGGTGGCCATCACGTTGTCCTGGCGCACCGCGACGATCCTACCGACGGCAGGGCCCTCGGCGACCCGGGCGAGCACCTCGACGTCAGCACCGGCCTTTTCCACCCACGGAGCGCGGATGAAGAGCGCATGGAACGGCGCGTCGAAGCTCGCGAAGTCGAGATCGGCCTCGAACGAGTCCACCTGCCGTCCGAACGCGTTGCGGCGTACGACGACATCGAGCCCACCCAGCGTCTCCTGCCCTGCGATCCCCGCCTCGATGCGGTCGGCCAGCATGATCATGCCTGCGCAGGTGCCGAGCGCCGGCATGCCCTCGGCCAGCCGCTCGCGCAACGGTTCCAGCAGCCCGAACGTCGTGGCGAGCTTGTACATGGTGGTCGACTCGCCACCTGGCAGGACGAGTCCGTCGACGGCGGCCAGCTCCTCGAGACGGCGCACCGGCACCGCGTTGGCACCGCAGCTCTCGAGCATCTTGACGTGCTCGCGCACGTCTCCCTGCAGGGCGAACACGCCGATCGTCGGTGACCCGGTCATGATGACCAGCCTAATGTCGGGACGGGACTCGTCCCGACTGCATGGTCAGCTGCTGCTGGCTCCTGGGACGCCGAGGACGAAGGTCCGGTCAGAGTGCCAGGTCTGCGGCGGTGCTGACGCGCGCCGGCCGCCGTTCCCAGGCAACCGAGACCTCGACACGCCCCTCGTCGAAGAGAGACTCGATTCCGTGCCGGCCGAGGGTGCCGGTGACCAGTTCGAGAAGACCGTCCCCGGGGGCGACGTTTGCACTGGTCCCGTGCCAGACGTTCAGCTCGAGCATGCTGTGCTCGACGGCGTGCCAGACGTCGGCCGGGGTGAAGTAGACGATTCCCAGAGGGCGGCGGCCTCGCTCGGCTGCCAGCTCAAGGGTCTCCTGCGCGACCCAGTGGTCGTCGACGGCCTCGAGCACGACCACACCCGCGGATCGCAGGTCGGCGAAGGCCGCTTGCAAGCGGTCGAAGGCCGACAGCGGCGGCCAGCGTGTGGCTGCCTGCGCGAGAGCGGCGCGGGCGTCGTCGAGGAAGCGGTCGGTCAGGACCGCCGCCTCCTTGGCGTCCTTCACCTCGTCGAGCACGGCGTCGTAGACGTCCGAACGGACGTCCTCGTCGCGCTGGTAGCCCGACCACACCTGCACCCGCGCGTAGGTACGCAGCTGGTCGAGGCGCGCGGCCTTGTCTGGGCTCCCGATGGCCATCGGTTCCTCGTCCTGTCTCGCTGCTGTCGAGCCGTGCCCGGCAGCTACCAGCCGCGCTCGGCGAGCCGGTGCGGCTGCGGGATGTCGTCGACGTTGATTCCGACCATGGCTTCGCCGAGTCCGCGCGACACCTTCGCGATGACGTCGGGATCGTCGTGGAAGGTGGTCGCCTTCACGATGGCTGCCGCCCGCTGCTCGGGGTTGCCGGCCTTGAAGATGCCTGACCCGACGAACACGCCTTCGGCACCAAGCTGCATCATCATCGCCGCGTCGGCGGGGGTTGCGATCCCGCCGGCCGTGAACAGGACCACCGGCAGTCGGCCGGCCTCGGCCACTTCCTTCACGAGCGGGTACGGCGCCTGCAGCTCCTTGGCCGCGACGTAGAGCTCGTCCTCGCTGAGCACGGACAGCCGGCGCAGCTCGCTTCGGATCTGGCGCATGTGCGTGGTCGCGTTCGACACGTCGCCGGTGCCGGCCTCGCCCTTGGAACGGATCATCGCCGCACCTTCGGTGATACGCCGCAGCGCCTCACCGAGGTTGGTCGCACCGCAGACGAAGGGCACCGTGAACTGCCACTTGTCGATGTGGTTGGCGTAGTCGGCCGGAGTCAGCACCTCGGACTCGTCGACGTAGTCGACGCCCAGCGACTGCAGGACCTGCGCCTCGACGAAGTGCCCGATGCGCGCCTTCGCCATCACCGGGATCGACACCGTGTCGATGATCGCGTCGATCATGTCGGGGTCGCTCATCCGCGAGACGCCACCCTGCGCCCGGATGTCGGCCGGCACCCGCTCGAGCGCCATCACCGCCACCGCGCCCGCGTCCTCGGCGATCTTCGCCTGCTCGGGGGTGACGACGTCCATGATCACGCCGCCCTTGAGCATCTCGGCCATTCC
>JACCVA010000123.1 GCA_013698435.1 Nocardioidaceae bacterium
GCGACGGCGTCAGGGAGCTCGCGCACTGACAGTGCGTGCGACCAGGTCGTCGCGGCGATCATCTCGCCGTCGGTGAGCAGCAGGTTGAGCCGTGATCGCGGGGCCAGCCGTGCGACGTCAGCTGTGACGCCGGCGACAGCCTCACCGGGCGACGCACCACCCCGCAGGCGGTGTCGGACGATCGCCCAGAGCAAGGCGGTGTCGGTCGGTGCGTCGAGCGTGACCAGGTCCTCGACCGGGAGCGCGGACGCCAGCTCGCTGATGGAGTGGGGCCACCCGGCCACGACACCGTTGTGACTGAAGAGCCAACGTCCATAGGTAAAGGGGGCGGCCGCGGTCTCGACGACCGGCATGCCCGCGGTGGCGCTGCGTACGGCTGCCAGCACGCAGCCGGAGCGGATGCCGCGTGCGAGGTCGGGCAGCGACAGGTCGGCCCAGATCGGGGTGGCGCGGCGGTAGCGCACCGCGTCGGTGCCAGGACCGGGATGCCACCCGACGCCGAACCCGTCGGCGTTGATCGTGCCGCCGCCGCGCATGTCGACCGGCGCCCACGACTGGTGCAACAGCGAGTGCGGCGGGTCGAGCACCAGCTCGGCCAGCGTGACCGGGGCGCCGACGTAGGCGAGATGACGGCACATGCGCTCAGCCGAGCTCGCCGAGACGCGCGTCGCGGGCACACCGGAAACCGGCAAAGATCTGCCGCCGGATCGGGTAGTCCCAGTTGCGGAACGTGCCACGACAGGTAACTGCGTCGGTGCCGAACGAGCCGCCGCGTAGCACCTTGTAGTCAGCGCCGAAGAAGACTTGTGAGTATTCGGCGTAGGGGAACACCGTGAAGCCGGGATAACCGTGGAAGCCGCTGCTCGTCCACTCCCAGACGTCACCGATGAGCTGATGTACGCCGAGCGGTGACGCGCCTGCGGGGTAGGCGCCGACCTCGGCGGGCTGCAGATGCCGCTGGCCGAGGTTGGCGTGCTCGACGGTGGGGTCGTCATCGCCCCACGGGTAGCGCCGCGAACGCCCGCTCGCGGGGTCGTGGCGCGCAGCCTTCTCCCACTCCACCTCGGTGGGCAGCCGGCGCCCGGCCCAGGCGGCGTACGCCTCGGCCTCGTGAAAGCTCACATGGACGACCGGCTCGCGCGGGTTCAGCGGCTCACGGACGCCGAAGCGGAGCCGCTCCCAGCGATCACCGTCGTGCTCCCAGAAACGCGGCGCGTGGATCGCGTGGTCGCGGATGAGTCGCCACCCCTCGGCCGACCACCAGCGCTCGTCGTCGTAACCGCCGGACTCGAGGAAGCGCAGGTAGTCGCCGTTGCTCACCGGTGCCGTGTCGACGAAGAACGCGGGTACGTCGACCGTATGTGCCGGTCGCTCGTTGTCGAGCGCCCACGGCTCGGTCGACGTGCCCATGGTGAAGCGGCCGGCGGGCACGAGCACCTCGGCGGCCGGCAGGGCTGCTCCGGGCGGTGGCGGTGGAGCGTGGAGCACCGGCTCGCCGATGCGCAGCTGGTGGGTCGCGAGCATCGTCTCGTCGTGCTGCTGTTCGTGCTGGGCGATCATGCCGAACGCGAAGGCGTTGTCGACCAGCGTGCGGCCCTCGAGCTGTGTGTGGTCGAGCACGTCGAGCACCTTGTCGCGCACCTGGTGCAGGTAGGTGCGAGCCTCTGCCGGCTCGAGCAGCGGCAGCGCCGGCCGGTCGGAGCGAGCGTGCTTGAAGGCGTCGTAGAGCTCGTCGATGTCGGCACGGACCGGGTCGCGACCACCGACGTCACGGACCAGCCACAGCTCTTCCTGGTTGCCCACGTGCGCGAGGTCCCACACCAGTGGCGACATCAGCTTTGAGTGCTGGCGCACGAGGTCGTCGTCGTCGACGGCGTCGGTCAGCGCGATGCTGCGGTCGCGGGAGCGTGCCAGCGCCTCGGCGACGCGGCTCCGCAGTCGCTCGGTGCCGTGGCGCTCGGCGTCAGCGTGCGGCGACGGCTGTGACACGGCGGTCATGGGCACCTCCAGCGGTTCCTCGGTGCAGCCGCTGCTGCACCAGGTCAGTGATCCTTCGAGTCAGGACACGGTCGAGGCCGGCACCCTCGACCGCGCGACAGCCGGCGTCGGCGACCTGCGCTGCCGCCCGAGCCAGCAGGGGGGCTGAGGTACCCAGCCGGGCGGCCTCCCGCCAGCTGCCCTCGACCGGCGCGCACGCGGCCAACGCCGCGTCGAGGTTGGTGGGATCGGCCACCAGGCTGCTCAGCAGCGCTACCGGCGCCACCCACTCGTCAGCCGGCTGGGCGTCGAGGTAGCGGACCTCGAAGTAGCCGTGGGGTCGCACCGGCGGGAACAGCGTGGTCAGGTGATAGTCGAGGTCGTCGTAGGTCGGCGGACGTCCCACCGGGTCGGCGGACCGTCCGCCGCCGGCGATCCAGTCGGCGAACGTGAGGCCTGCCGGTGCGCCCCAAGCCGCGTCTGCGCGGACGCATACCAGAGCAGCGTCGAGTGCTTGGCGGGCGTACTGGGCGGCGGGGTCGGCGCACCGAGCCGGGGGCGACGAGGTGGGGGGAGAGGTGCCCAGCGTCGCGCGCATCCGCGCGGAGGCCCACCCGGTGTCGCCACCGGCATCGTGGTGGGAGTTGGCGAAGAGGGCGACCAGGGCCGGGCCGAGAGTGTGCAGTGCCTGCCACCGACCTGCATCGACGACGTCTGCGTCGACGCACACCTGAATGCCGGCGGTGCTGCTCATCATCTGGGGGCCGTACGGTCCTACCCGCGCGAGGCGCTCGTGCATGGCGTCGTAGCGGGGGGTGTGGAGGATGCGCGTCGCTGCGCGGTGCGGATCGAGTCCGGCCTCGCCGGGAACCAGGCCGACGTGGTCCAGCAGCTGTCGCAGCTCTGCAGCGTCTTCGTGGGCGTTGTGAAGGAGTTCGGAAAGGGATACGGCCGGCAGGGTGGAGATCTCCACCTGGCCGCCGGGCTCGACGGTCACGACCGAGCCGCAGCTCAAGGGGAGGTGGGGGCTGCTCGGGTCGAGGGTTGGCGGCGCATGGTGACCGAGCGCTGCAGCCAGCCGGCGGACGGCAAGCGTTCGTGACGGGTCGCGGCGATCGTGGACGGTCCATTCGAGCTCAGCGCCCTGGAGCCGGGGTGGACCGTGCTTGAAGCACACCATGGCGACATAGCCCTCAGCCTGTTCGCGAGACGGCACGAGTGCTGCGGGCAGGGGTCGGTCGCTCGTGTCGGCCTCGGAGATCACCATGACGAGTCGAACCTAACCCGCGGATCCGACAGCGACAACACGACCGCAGTCGACCCTTGACTGACGCTCGGCGGCTGGCAAGGACCGCACAGGTCAGAGCCCGGCGTCGAGGGTCGTCGACGTAGGCACCAAGGGTGTCCACCATCACGTAGAGCTGGCTTGGGAGCGGTCGGCTCAGGCTCTACCATGTAAGAGGCAACCGCTGCAGACACACATTACCCACTCGGTCCACATCTAGGGCCGGATCATGGAGGAAACACATGCTTACCGCACCGGACGTCGCGCGCGAGATTGGCGTGTCCAGGCGCGCCGAGGCGCGGGAGTCAGTTCTCCTCGCCGCGGCTCGGTTGGCCAACCGCGAGCGCCGCATCCACCGTCGGCGTCAGCGCCTCGAGGGGTACTTGGCGGGTCAGCGCTAGCGCTGACCCTGGGGCTTCATCGCCCCTGGCTGGCGACTGCCTCAATGGCCGCCGCGGCGGCCTCCGGGTCGAGATACTCGCCGCCTCTCAGCGGCCGCATGTCCGCGTCCAGCTCGTACAGCAAAGGGATACCGGTGGGGATGTTCAGGCCGACCACCCTGTCCGTGGACAACCCGTCAAGGTGCTTGACGAGAGCGCGCAAGGAGTTTCCATGCGCGCCGACCAGCACCGTTGCGCCGGCCCGAAGGTCGGGCACGATCGCGTCGTACCAGTAGGGCAGCATCCGTTCGACGA
>JACCVA010000167.1 GCA_013698435.1 Nocardioidaceae bacterium
CGTCCGTTGGTGATCGCAGTTTGTTCGGCAAGGTTCACCGTTCGTCGCCATGCCTGTCTGATGGGGCGTGGGAAACCATCTGGAGGCTCTTCATGAAGCGTCGACGTCCGCGATTCAATGACCTGGCGCCCTTGCTGCGGTTCAAGCGGCCCGTCCTGAACCCCACGACCCGTCGACTGCGCGCCGCTCTCACGATCGAGGATCTGAGGGCACTTGCGAAGCGCACCACCCCGAAGGCGGCGTTCGACTACACCGACGGCGCGGCCGAGCAGGAGCTTTCCCTCTGTCGCGCACGCCAGGCGTTCCGAGACATCGAGCTCAGACCGGCTGTCCTGCGCGACGTCTCTCGGGTCGATCTGGCCTGCGAAGTCCTCGGCAGCCGCTCGCTCCTGCCGTTCGGCATCGCGCCCACCGGCTTCACCCGGTTGATGCACACCGAGGGTGAGATCGCTGGCACCACAGCGGCAGCCGCGGCTGGGATCCCCTTCACCTTGTCGACGATGGGTACCACCTCGGTTGAGGACGTCGCGTTGGCGAACCCCCATGGACGCAAGTGGTTCCAACTCTACATGTGGAAGGACCGCGACAAGTCCATGGCACTTGTCGAACGTGCTGCTGCCTGCGGCTTCGAGACCCTCATGGTGACGGTCGACGTGCCGGTAGCGGGAGCCCGGCTTCGGGACGTGCGGAACGGGATGACCATCCCACCGACGCTGACGCCTCGGACAGTCATCAACGCGATCCCTCGGCCAGGCTGGTGGTTCAACTTCCTGACCACGGAGCCGCTGACGTTCGCCTCGCTGGAGTCGTGGGGAGGAACAGTTGCCGAACTGCTCGACGCCATGTTCGATCCCACCGTCGGCTATCAAGACCTGCGCTGGCTGCGCGAGCAGTGGAAGGGCCACCTCGTGGTCAAGGGAGTCCAGTCGGTGGACGACGCACAAAGGATCGCCGCTGAGGGCGTCGATGCGATCGTCGTCTCCAACCACGGTGGGCGGCAGCTGGACCGAGCACCGGTTCCGTTCCATCTGCTGCCAGACGTCGTACGTGCCGTGGGCGGCGACGTCGAGGTCTTCCTCGACACCGGGATCATGTCTGGCGCGGACATCGTGGCTGCATTCGCGCATGGAGCCCGCTTCACCCTGATCGGGCGGGCCTACCTGTACGGGCTCATGGCAGGCGGGCGTGCCGGCGTCGACCGTGCGATCGAGATCCTGTCGGGCGAAGCCGCACGCACGATGCGCCTCCTCGGGGTCAGCTCCCTCGAGGAACTGACCCCTGAGCACGTCATCCAATTCCACCGACTGGCGCCGCGCCCACTCTGACCGGCGCACGCGACGGACTCGGCGCGCGGTTGCACGTGACCCCCGTGGCGCCTATTGGGGCACCATCCAATCCAGCACAGGAGTTGCCTGCAGCGCCACCAAGACGCACATGATCGCGAGCAGGACGAGGCTCCAGCCGAGGACTTTGCGCAAGATCTCGCCCTCGCGGCCAGCCATGCCGACAGCGGCCGCCACGATCGCCAGGTTCTGCGGAGAGATCATCTTGCCCATCACGCCGCCGGATGAGTTCGCTGCGGCGAGCAGCACCGGGTCGAGCCCGGCCTTGGCAGCGGTCTGCACCTGGAGGGCGCCGAAGAGCGCGTTGGAGGAGGTGTCCGAGCCGGTGACGGCCACGCCCAGCCAGCCGAGGATGGGCGAAAGGACCACGAAGACACCTCCCGCTCCGGCGAGGAAGAAGCCCAGGGTCGTCGTCTGGCCCGACTGGTTCATGACGTACGCCAGCGAGAGCACTGCCATCACGGTCACGATGGCGGTGCGCAGCTGGACGTACGTCTTGGCATAGGTCTGTAGCGCGCGCCCGGGGGAGACCCGCAACACCAGCATCGTCAGCAGTCCCGCCAGGATCAACAGCGTGCCGGCTGATGACACCCAGCCGAAGACGAACGTCATCGACGCCAGGGGGTCACCGCTCGCGCTGCGAACGTCGAGTCCCGGCCACTGGAACTCGTAGTACCACGGTTTCTCAGAGAGGGCCGCCTTGACGGCCGGAAGGTTCGCAATCGAGAAGATCGCAATGATGATGAGGTACGGCGCGTAGGCGCGAGCGATGTCGGCCCGGGAGTCGGCGGTGCCCGCGCCTTCTCCCGTCCGGGTCTGCGTGGCGGTCGCGCTGACGGGAGCGGTGGGGTTTGCCGCGTCGCTACGGTCTCTGGGGGTGCCCGTCTCTGCGCCTGAGGTTGCATGCAGGTTCGGCGACTCCACCGGCTTCCAGACGCGGACCAGGGCCACCAGCGCAGCCATGGACAACAGGGCAGCGAAGATGTCGGTGAGCTGCACCGAGATGTAGTTCGACGCGACGAACTGTGTGGCTCCGAACACTGCTCCTGACACGACGGCGGGAAGCCATGTCTGGCGCAGGCCGCGGCGACCGTCGACGACGGCGACGATGACGAGCGGTACGAACAGAGCAAGGATCGGGGTCTGGCGTCCGACCATTGATCCGAGCGTGTCGACTGTCAGCCGAGGGTCGTCGCTCACCCCCGAGGTGATCTCGGCGAGTGTCACGATCGGGATTGCCAGCGCACCGAAGGCGACGGGCGCCGTGTTGGCGATGAGCGCGACCGTTGCGGCTTTGATCGGTGGGAAGCCCAGCGCGATCAGCATGACCGCGCTGATGGCGACGGGTGTCCCGAAACCCGCGAGCGCCTCGAGCAGCGCCCCGAAGCAGAACGCGATGATGATCGCCTGGACGCGCATATCGGAGCTGACCCCGGCGAAGGAGCGGCGCAGCACGTCGAAGTGCCCTGTCGCAACAGTGAGGTTGTAGATCCAGATCGCGTTGATGACGATCCACAGGATCGGGAAGAAGCCGAAGGTCGCACCCTCGGACGCCGACAAGAGTGTCTGCCCGATCGGCATCGAGTAGACCGCGATGGCCACGACGACGGCCGTCGCCAGCGCGACCAGCGCCGCGATCCACGCCGGAACCTTGAGCACGCCAAGGAGCACGAACAGAATCAGGATCGGAAGGCAGGCGAAGATCGAGCTGAGCGCGTATGAGTCGCCGACAGGGTCGAGTATCTGCTGGTACATCTAGTCACCTCTTCGACTGAGGAGTGGGTTGCTGGGGTGTTGCAGCGAAACTGTCCGCCCGAAGCCCCCGGATCGAGGCGTCGAGAACTTCGACGGTGTGCGCGAGCGAGATGGACTCCCCGCGACGTCGGGCCGCAGCGGCGACCTGCATCAGGCAGCCGGGATTCGCGGTGACGAGGAGGTCGGCGCCGGTGGCAAAGACATTGCGCGCCTTGCGGTCGCCAAGCTCGCGAGCCGGCTCCGGGTTGAGCAGGTTGTAGACACCGGCGGATCCGCAGCAGATCTCGGGATCGGCGATCTCCCTGAGCTCCAGCTCCGGGATGGCGGTAAGCAGCGCCCTCGGCTGGGCCCTGACGCCCTGGGCGTGCGCGAGGTGGCAGGCATCGTGGTAGGCCACGGTTACCGGCAAGGGGTGACGTTCCGCAACGGGGCCGAGGTCGTCGAGCAGCTCCGAGACGTCACGGACCGATGAAGCGAACCGCGCCGCGCGCTCGGCGTACGCCGGGTCGTCGCGGAGAAGCTCGGCGT
>JACCVA010000191.1 GCA_013698435.1 Nocardioidaceae bacterium
GCCGCGGTAGGTGTCCGTGCCGACCTCGACGAACGCACGGGCGGCCCCTTCGGTGGTCAGCGTGAACCCGTCGGTCGTCGCGGCGGCCGTCATCGCGACGTTTCCCCAGTACCAGTCGCCGGCGAGCTCCACATGATGTGGCGCCGGCAGCACCGGGTCTGGCGGGTGTGCCAGCGCCACCGCCAGGTACGCCGGCTCGGCCGCGTCAACCATGTTGGTCACGAACCGCTCGACGTCGAGCCCTGTGGTCGCGTTGGCCAGCACGACCCCGCCTACCCGCGTCGTGGCGTCCACGAAGACCGCAGCAAGGAAGCCGGGCATCGACCCGGTGTGGCCGACGAGTGTGGAGGCGGCCCTCCAGTGCAGGCGAAGTCCCAGCCCGTAGGCGCCGCGGTGCTGCGTGTCCGGGTCCGCCGCCCGAGCGACGCGCATCTGCGCCAGCGTCGCAGCAGACAGCACGTCCGGATGACCTGCGACGAGGAAGTCCGCCCACCGGGCCAGGTCTTCGACGCTGCTCCACAGCTGGCCGGCGGGCGCCATCGCGTCGGCGTCGTGGGCGGGCTCACGCACCAGCCGGCCGTCTCTCGGGTCGCGCGAGGTGCCGACCGCAGCAGCTGCCTGCGGCAGGTAGGTGGTGTCGGCGAGCCCCAACGGTCGCAGCAGCGACGACTCGACCACCTCCCACCAGCTGGCGCCCTCCAGCCTGGCCACCAGCTCACCCAGCAACCCGTATCCGAGGTTGGAGTAGTGGTGCCGCTCCGCCGGCGCGAAGACATTGAGGGAGGCCGCACTGGCGCGGGCGACATCTGCCCAGGGGCGCCCCGGCGTGCGCTCCCACCACTCACCGGCCGGCTCCGCCGTCATGCCGGAGCTGTGGGCCAGCAGCTGCGCGATCGTGGCGTCGGCGTACGGAGCATCGCACAGGTGCGTGCCGATGACGTCGTCGAGATGCACGACACCGCGGTCACGCAACCGCATCACCGCGACCGCGGTCAGGGTCTTGGTGATCGAGCCGATCCGGTACTGTTCGCCGGCGTCACCGAGCGCCGCATGCCAGCCGACCTCGCCATGCACGAAGACGGCAGCAGTGATGCTCGGGAGCCGACCGCGGTCGTACACCGCCCGGACGAGCTCGTGACAGCGTTGGTCGTCGATGCTGGGTGCCGGCTCCGTCACGACACGTTGTCGTCGGCGAAGGCACTCGGGTCGGGACAGGAGCAGACGAGGTTGCGGTCACCGTACGCCTGGTCGATGCGTCCCACCGGCGGCCAGTACTTGTCGGACGTCACCCCGGCAGGGAAAGCTCCCTGCTCGCGGGAGTACCCCCGGTCCCAGTCGCCGACGAGGTCACGCACGGTGTGCGGTGCCGCCGCGAGTGGGCTGTCGGCCCGGGTCACGCTGTTGTCCTCGATCGCGCGGATCTCGGCGCGGATCGCGATCATGGCGTCGCAGAAGCGGTCGAGCTCCGGCAGGCTCTCGGACTCGGTCGGTTCCACCATGAACGTGCCCGGCACCGGGAAGCTCATCGTCGGCGCGTGGAAGCCGTAGTCGACCAGCCGCTTCGCGACGTCATCGACCGTGACACCGCTCGACTTCGTCAGCGCACGCAGGTCGAGGATGCACTCGTGTGCGACCAGGTCGCCCTTGCCCCGGTAGAGCACCGGGTAGTGCTCGCCGAGGCGATGGGCGATGTAGTTGGCCGACAGCACCGCGACCGACGTGGCGTCGGTCAGTCCCTGGGCACCCATCATCGCGATGTAGGCCCACGAGATCGACAAGATGCCTGCTGACCCGAACGGTGCCGCACTGATCGGGCCGATGCCGTCACGACGGTGGTGGTCGGGGTGCAGCGGATGACTCGGCAGGTAGGGCGTCAGGTGCGCGGCCACCCCGATGGGACCCACGCCCGGTCCGCCGCCTCCGTGCGGGATGCAGAACGTCTTGTGCAGGTTGAGATGGGACACGTCGCCGCCGAACTCACCGGGCTTCGCCCAGCCCAGGAGCGCGTTGAGGTTTGCCCCGTCGACGTACACCTGGCCGCCGTGGTCGTGCACGACGCGACAGAGCTCGGCGATCCCGTCCTCGTACGCGCCGTGCGTCGACGGATAGGTGACCATGATGGCGGCGAGGTCGGCTGCGTGGACCTCGCACTGGGCGCGCAGGTCGTCGAGGTCCACCGCCCCGTCGGCGCCGGACTGCACGACCACGACCCGCATCCCCGCCATCACCGCGGACGCGGCATTGGTGCCGTGCGCGCTCGACGGGATCAGGCAGACGTCGCGCTCGTCGTGTCCCTCCGCCTGATGGTAGGCGCGAATGGCGAGCAGCCCGGCCAGCTCTCCCTGTGACCCGGCGTTGGGCTGGATCGAGACGGCGGCGTAACCGGTCACCTCGGCGAGCCACCGCTCCAGCCCCTCGACGAGCTCGAGGTATCCGCGCGCGTCGTCGGCCGGCGCGAACGGGTGCAGGTCAGCGAAGCCGCGGTAGCTGATCGGCTCCATCTCGGCGGTTGCGTTGAGCTTCATCGTGCAGGAGCCGAGCGGGATCATCCCGCGGTCGAGAGCGTAGTCACGGTCGGAAAGCTTCCGCAGGTAACGCAGCAGGTCGGTCTCCGAGTGGTGGCTGTTGAAGACCGGGTGCGTAAGGAAGCCCGTCGAGCGGCGCAGCCCGGCCAGGTCGGTGTCCTCGAGCAACCCGTCGACGTCGTCGAGATCGATCCCGGTGATGTCGAAGGCCGCGAGCACGCGGATCAGGTGGTCGCGGGTGGTCACCTCCGACAGCGACACCTGAACGCGCTCGGGACCGGCGGCCCACAGGTGCAGTCCCAGCTGCCGGGCCCTGCCGACGACGGCCGCCGCGTCGGGGACGACGACGCGGACGGTGTCGAAGAAGTCGGGGTACTCCACCTCGATGTCGTGGTTGCGCAACGCCCGCGCGAGCACCTCGGCGTATCGGTGCGTGCGGGTCGCGATCGACGTCAGACCGACAGGCCCGTGGAAGACGGCGTACATCGATGCGGCGACGGCGAGCAGGACCTGCGCCGTGCAGATGTTCGACGTCGCCTTGTCTCGTCTGATGTGCTGCTCGCGGGTCTGCAGGGCGAGCCGGTACGCCGGGTCGCCGTGCGCGTCGACGGAGACACCAACCAACCGTCCGGGCAGGTGCCGCTCGAGGCCCTGTGCGACCGCCATGAAACCGGCGTGCGGTCCACCGTAGAACAGCGGCACACCGAACCGCTGGGTCGACCCGACCACGACGTCGGCGCCCAGCTGGCCGGGAGCCTCGAGCAGAGTGAGCGCCAGCAGGTCAGCCGCCACGATGGCCAACGCGCCCGCTTGGTGGGCGCTGTCGATGACCTGCCGCGGGTCCCAGACCCGGCCGCTCGCGCCGGGGTACTGGACCAGCACCCCAGCTACGTCGACCATTGCCTCGACTGGCGCGGTGAGGTCGGTGACGACCACCTCGAGACCGAGCGCGGCGGCCCGGGTCTGCATCACGCTGATCGTCTGTGGCAGCGCGTCGGCGTCGACCAGGAAGCGGGTGGACTGGTTCGTGCGGTTGGCCCGACGTACCAACGTCATGGCCTCTGCCGCGGCCGTCGCCTCGTCGAGCAGTGA
>JACCVA010000194.1 GCA_013698435.1 Nocardioidaceae bacterium
AGAAGAGCGCACCGATACACGCGCCTGCGACGTAGACAGCGCCTGCGAGCCCGACATCGAAGGCGGACAGACCGAGTCCGGTGCCCTCGGGCTCCAAGGCTGCGGACATCGAACCGACAATGGTCACTTCGAGGCCGTCCAGGATCCACACAGCGCCAAGGCCGATAACGATCAGCCAGTGCCAGCGGGCCCAAGGCAGCCGGTCCATTCTGGACGGGATGTCGGTCGTGATCCGACCGAGTTCGACTCCTGCCATCGTGGTGTTCCTCCTGAGTCTGCGCCTCACGGCGGGTCGGACGTCCGCGGTCCCCGAAGGGCGCCCACGGGGCAGACTACCCATGAGGCGCCGTTTTTGCAGCGCACGTCGCGCCGAAATCGTTGACCATTTCTCGAGACGCCCGCGTTGAACGGTTTCGCGTCGCGCTCACCAGGTCGCCCACCGTCCCCCAGCGCCCTACGTACGCCAGACGTGCTCGTCAGTCGAGGGGGAGCCGCAGCAGGGCGTTCTCGATGACCTCCGGCATGGCTGGGTGGATCCAGTACTGCCCCCGGGCCATCTCGCCTGCGGGCAGCCCGAAGCTCATCGCCTGGATGACCGGCTGGATGACGCTCGAGGCCTGCGGGCCGATGATGTGCGCACCGAGCAGCCGGCCGGTCGAGGGGTCGGCCAGCAGCTTGGCGAAGCCGGTGGTGTCCTCCATCGCCCAGCCGTAGGCGACGTCGGCGTACGGCTGGGTCGCGGAGACGTACGGCGTGTTGCTGGCGAGGAGCGCCTCCTCCGTCTGGCCGACACCCGCCACCTGCGGGCTGCTGAAGACGGCGTGGGGCACAAAGCGGTGGTCGGCCTCGACGAGGGAGCCCTCGTGCAGCAGGTTGTGCTGGACGACGCGTGCCTCGAGGTTGGCGACGTGCTTGAGCTGCCACTCGCTGCTGAGGTCCCCGAGTGCGTAGATGCCCTCGACGGTGGTGCGTTGATAGGCGTCCACGACGACGCGGCCGTCGGCGTGCGTGACGACGCCGGATCTGGAGATGTCCAGCGTGTCGGAGTTGGGCACCCGGCCGGTGGCGACAAGCAGCAGGTCGACGTCGACGGGTTCGGGATCCGGCTGCCCAAGGGCGTCTGCCAGGTGCAGGCGCACGCCGCCGTTAGCGGGCTCGGCCTTCGCGACCACCCGGCCGAGTCGCAGATCCCACTTGTGGCCGGCGAGCTCGGTGAAGCGGGCGGAGACGTCACGGTCCTCCGAGCGCAGCAACCCTGGTGACCGGTTGATGACCGTCACCGCCACCCCGAGCGAGGCGAAGACGTGCGCCATCTCGGCGGCGACGATGCCGCCGCCGAGGATCGCCATCGAGGTCGGAAGCTCCTCGATCCGCATCACGGTGTCGCTCGTGTGCGGGTGCAGCTCCGCGAGTCCTGGCACGTCCGGGATGACGGCACGGCTTCCAGCCGCCAGCACGAAGCGGTCGCCGGTGAGGGTCTCCCCGGACGCCAGCCGGAGCTGCTTGTGACCGACGAAGCTGGCGTGCTCGGCGTACAGGGTGATGTTGTCGGCCGACTCGCGGTAGCGACGACCGGCCTCGGCGATCGGGTCGATGCGTCCGAAGATACGGTCCCGCACGTCGGTCCACCGCACCTTGTCGACGTAAGAGTCGACCCCGAACCGGGAGCTGCCACGGGTGCCCGCTGCGAGGTCGGCGGTGTGGACGAACATCTTCGTCGGGATGCAGCCGACGTTGAGGCAGGTGCCGCCGAACGTGCCTTCCTCGACGATCGCGACGTCGAGGTCGGCGAACCGCTCGTCGGCGATCGAGTTGCCTGACCCCGTGCCGACGATGACCAGATCGTGATGACGCATGTCTCTATGGTGCCTGGTCGCCTCCGCGGAGGAAATCGGGATACCCAACGGCACCCGCATCGCTCGCAGCGAATCGGGTCATACTCGTCCTGTGCCCCGGACAGTCGAGCCCCTGCGCCGGTTAGCTCACGACACCGCTGCCCGGTTGCGGCAGCGGGGTCGTGCGGCAACCATCTGGACGCTGCGGCTGACGGCAGCGGCGGTGGCGAGCTACGTCGTCGCGCATGCGATCTTCCCTCAGAGCGACGCCCTGTTGGCTCCGCTGACCGCACTCCTCGTCGTCCAGCTGACGCCCGTCAGCCTGCTGACCTCCGGGCTCGACCGAGTGGTGAGCGTGGTCGCGGGTGTGGGAGTCGCCGTGGCGTTTGCTGCCGTGTTCGGGATCTCGTGGTGGAGCCTTGGCATCGTGATCGGGTTGTCGATCCTGGTCGCTCAGGCGTTGCGGCTCGGGTCGAACGCGATGGAGGTGCCGATCAGCGCGATGCTCGTGCTGGGCGCAGGCTCGGGGGTCGACGGCGCCGAGACGGCGGCCTGGCAGCGGCTGACGGAGACACTGGTCGGCGCGGGCGTTGGTGTGTTGTCGAACTTGGTCTTTCCTCCGCGCGTCGCCACCGAGGACGCCGGGGGCGCGATCGAGGGCCTGGCGAACGACCTCGCCGGTCTGCTCGACTCAGCGGCCGACGACCTGGAGGCGGCGCGAGAGTCGGGCGGCAACCTCACCGACCGGACCTCCCGTTGGTTGGGTGAGGCGCGCCGACTGACCCATGCCATCCCCAATGTGGGCTCCGCGCTGTTGCGTGCCGAGGAGAGCAGACGCCTGAACCTGCGAGCCATCGGCACGGCCGACGTCGGCCCGGGGCTCCGCCACGGTCTCGAGGCACTGGAACACTCGGCGATCGCGGTCCGCAGCATGTTCCGTTCGCTCGACGACGCGGGGCGAGGCCGCGAGGCGCAGGAGAGCGACTTCAACACGGATCTTCAGGCCGTGGCCGTCGGTCTGCTGCTTCACGAGCTGGCCGACGCCGTGCGTACCTTCGGGGAGTTGGTCCGGATCGAGGCCCAGCCCGTCGTACAACCGCTCGACGGGCAGCGGTTCCGCAAGAGCGTCGAGGGCTTGCACGAGGCCCGGGCCCGGCTCACTGATCTCGTGCTGGTGGCTCCTCGAGAGGACGCGACGTTCGCGGAGCTCAACTTCGCCCTCCTGTCGACGGTCGAACGACTGCTGCGAGAGCTCAACCTCGACGAGAGG
>JACCVA010000221.1 GCA_013698435.1 Nocardioidaceae bacterium
CCCTCGCAGAAGTCGTTCTGTACGTCGACCACGATCAGTGCCTTCGTCACGGCAGGTGCCCTTTCCGACGCTGTCCGAAGGAGCCCACGGTAGTACCCGCACCTTGAGCGCGTCGCTCTGCGCTTTCCCGCAACTCGCCGAGAGAGCGGCGGCGGTCAGGAGGCGAACGGGTCCGCGGACGTGCCGCGGGTGTCGCCGATGTAGCGGCTGGGGATGGCCGGTGCACCACCGGAGAGCTTGTGCGCCTCCTCGGGAAGCTCGGCGACCGCCAGCTGGTGGCGCTCGCGCGCTGCCTCGAGGGACTCGCGACCCACGATGTCACCGCCCCGCACGAGCGGGAGCAACAGCTCGCGGTCGTCGCCGTCGTCGACGGGTTGCTCCCCGATCCCGATCAGCTCGAGCTCGGCGATGCCGTCGGTGTCGCGCCGACGCAGCGCCCACTTGCGGCCCCCGATCGACAGCTTGTCCCTGCTCTTCTTCGCCACCGCCACCAACGGTGCACCCGGGTCGGTCGAGGCTGCCCGCCCCACCAGCTTGTACACGAAGCCGCTGGTGGGCTGCCCTGAACCGGTGACCAGGGACGTCCCCACGCCGTAGCCGTCGACCGGCGCAGCGGCGAGGCCGGCGATGGCGAACTCGTCGAGGTCGCTGGTCACCACGATGCGTGTCGAGGTGGCGCCGAGCTCGTCGAGCTGGCGACGCACCCTGCGGGCGAGCGCGGCGAGGTCTCCCGAGTCGATCCGGACGGCACCGAGCTCGGGGCCCGCGATGTCAACGGCCGTGCGCACCGCCGCCGCGATGTCGTAGGTGTCGACCAGCAAGGTGGTGTCCTTGCCGAGCGAGGTCACCTGTGCCTGGAACGCATCGCGCTCGGTGTCGTGCAGCAGCGTGAACGAGTGCGCCGACGTACCCGCGGTGGGCACGCCGTACTCGATGCCCGCTTGCAGGTTGGACGTGACCTGGAAGCCGGCGACGTACGCCGCCCGCGCGGCCGCCACCGCCGACCACTCGTGGGTCCGGCGTGACCCCATCTCGATGCACGGACGTCCAGCGGCCGCGCCGATCATCCGGGACGCCGCCGACGCAACGGCCGAGTCGTGGTTGAGGATCGACAGCAGCATGGTCTCCAGCAGCACCGCTTCGGCGAACGTCGACTCCACCACCAACAATGGGCTGCCGGGGAAGTACACGTCGCCCTCGCCGTACCCCCAGACTTCGCCGCTGAAGCGGTATGCCTCCAGCCACTCGAGCGTGGGCTCGTCGACGACATGGTGTTCGCGTAGGTACGCCAGCTCCTCGGCACCGAAGCGGAACGCCTCGAGCGCGTCGAGGACCCGCCCGGTTCCGGCGACGACGCCGTAGCGACGACCGCCGTTGAGGCGCCGGCTGAACAGCTCGAACGCGCTGCGCCGGTCCGCAGTGCCCGACCGCAACGCCGCCTGCAGCATCGTCAGCTCGTAGTGGTCGGTCAGCAAGGCGGTGGGTCGCACAGCGCAAGACTAATGCCGCGGGTCGCGGCCCCCAGCAGTCACTGACCAGCGTCGAAGGCGGCTCCAACATACGCTTCAATGGCATCGATGACTGCGATGCCCGACGCCACCACTGTGGAGCTACCCGACACGACCGAGGTCGTGCAGCCGGAGCTGCCATGGATCACGTTGGTGTGGGACGACCCGGTCAACTTGATGTCGTACGTGTCGTTTGTGTTCTCCGACTACTTCAAGTACTCCAAGACCAAGGCGAACCGGCTGATGATGCAGGTGCACACCGAGGGCAAAGCGGTGGTATCCGCCGGCAGCCGGGAAGAGATGGAGCGCGACGTGCAGGCCATGCACACCTACGGGCTCTGGGCGACCTTGCAGAAGAGCGACGAGTGACCGTCTTCAGGCACCGCAGACGAGGCATGGTCGCCGTCGAGCTGCCGCCGTACGCCGCCGGTCTGCTTGCCAGCCTGGTCCGGCAGCTGGTCGAGCTGCTCAGCGACGGTGAGGCGCGCGCCGTCGCCACCGAGGACCCGCTCGAGGCCATGCTCGACCTGGGTGGTCCGCGGGACACGCCTGAGGACCCCGCGCTGCGCCGCCTCTTGCCGGATGCACATCGCGACGACCCTGAAGCGTCCGCCGAGTTCCGGCGCTTCACCGAGCGCGGGCTTCGGGAGTCGAAGGTCGCCGACGCCATGGTGGTGCTCGAGACGCTCGGAGTGCCCGACGACGAGCAGGG
>JACCVA010000244.1 GCA_013698435.1 Nocardioidaceae bacterium
AGTCCCAGGCGAAGCGCTCGCTCCCCGAGATCTTGGCGAGTCCTTCGACCGACTCGTCGTTGAGCCCGACGTTGAGGACCGTCTCCATCATCCCCGGCATGGAGAACTTCGCCCCCGAGCGCACCGACACGAGCAGCGGGTCGTCGGCCTGGCCGAGGGTGCGGCCCATCTCCTTCTCGAGCGACGCGAGGTGCTGGTCGACCTCGGCTTCGAGCTCCGGTGGCTGGTCTCCGCTTTCCAGGTATGCCCGACAGGCGTCGGTGGTGATGGTGAACCCCGGCGGCACGGGCAGGCCGAGGTTGGTCATCTCGGCCAGGTTGGCGCCTTTCCCTCCGAGCAGGTCCCGCTGGGAGGCATCCCCCTCGTTGAAGTCGTACACGTACCTGCTCATGGCGCTTCCTTCGGTTGGCTCCGGCTGGTCGCCATCCTGCCGCTGATACCCGCTGTCCGCGACTCCGCCCTTGAGGCTCCTCCCGTCCACGTCCGCCAGCATCTCGATCCCGGAACGGCTGTTCGATGTGCCGTAGGCTTCGCAGCGGGTCCATCGTTCATCGACTCCACGGAGGGGTGCATGGCGCTTCGCAAGGCCGGGGTGCTCGTCCTGGGTTGGCTCCTGGTCCTCCTCGGAGTCATCGCGATGCCGCTGCCCGGGCCAGGGCTGCTGATCTTGCTGGCGGGCCTCATCGTCTTGTCGCAGGAGTACGAGTGGGCCGAGCGACGGGTCGAGCCCGTCAAGAAGAAGGCGTTCGACGTCGCCAAGGCCAGTGTGTCGACGTACCCGAAGATCGTGTTCAGTGCGCTCGCAGCGTGCTCGATCATCGCCTTCGGGGTGTTCCTCGGTATCGACCCGCAGATCCCTCACATCGCGACGATCCCCGAGCTGGGGCCGATAGGTCCGGTCGAGGTCGGACCGTCGGTGCCGTTCGGCGGTTGGACGACCGGCAGCAGCGTCGCGTTCTCTGGTCTGATCGCGCTCGGGATCCTCGTCTACAGCATGGTCAGGTTCCGGGCCGAGGCTGTCGCTGAGCGAAAGGGCGCGAAGGTCTAGCACCGGCCGGACCGCGGGTCCCGCCACGACGCGGTCGCCGTAGGCTTCGCCGCATGAGCTCTCACTTCGACGTCGTCGTGCTTGGCGCAGGCCCCGGTGGCTACGTTGCCGCCATCCGAGCCTCCCAGCTCGGCCTGAAGACGGCCATCATCGAGGAGAAGTACTGGGGTGGTGTCTGTCTCAACGTCGGCTGCATCCCCAGCAAAGCACTCCTGCGCAACGCCGAGCTGGCCCACATCTTCCACGCGGACGCCAAGACGTTCGGCATTTCCGGCGATGTGACGTTCGACTACGGTGCCGCGTTCTCACGCAGCCGCAAGGTGGCGGACGGTCGGGTCAAGGGCGTCCACTACCTGATGAAGAAGAACGATGTGACCGAGTTCGAGGGCCGCGGCGCCTTCACCGACGCCTCGACCCTGCAGGTGTCGCTGGCGAAGGGAGGCGACGAGACCGTCACCTTCGACTCCTGCATCCTCGCCACCGGAGCGACGACCCGGCTGCTGCCGGGCACCGAGCTCAGCGAGCGCGTCGTGACGTACGAAGAGCAGATCATGACTGAGGAGCTGCCTGGCTCGATCATCATCGCGGGCGCCGGCGCGATCGGCGTGGAGTTCGCGTACGTGTTCGCCAACTACGGTGTCGACGTCACCATCGTCGAGTACCTCGACCGGGTCGTGCCCCTCGAGGACGAAGAGGTGTCCGCCGAGCTCGCCAGGCGCTACAAGAAGCTCGGCGTCAAGGTGCTCACGTCGACCCGGGTGGAGTCGATCGACGACAGCGGTGACAAGGTCAAGGTCAACGTGACGAAGGGCGACGACCAGCAGACCCTCGAGGCCGACAAGGTGCTGCAGGCCATCGGCTTTGCACCGCGCGTCGAGGGTTACGGGCTCGACAAGGCCGGTGTCGAGCTCACCGACCGCGGCGCCATCGCGATCGACGACTTCATGCGTACCAACGTCGAGAACATCTACGCCATCGGCGACGTGACCGCCAAGCTGATGCTCGCACACAACGCCGAGGCGATGGGGATCGTCGCAGCCGAGACCATCGCCGGGGCGGAGACGATGGCGATCGACTACGTGATGGTGCCGCGGGCGACCTACTGCCAACCCCAGATCGCCAGCTTCGGCTACACCGAGGCCCAGGCCAAGGAGCGCGGCCACGAGGTGAAGGTGTCGAAGTTCCCCTTCACCGCCAACGGCAAGGCCCACGGTCTCGGCGACCCCGGTGGGTTCGTCAAGATCGTCGCGGACGCGGAGCACGGCGAGTTCCTCGGCGCCCACCTGGTCGGGCCGGACGTGGTGGAGCTGCTCCCCGAGCTGACCCTGGCGCAGCAGTGGGACCTGACGGCCGCCGAGGTGTCACGCAACATCCACGCCCACCCGACGCTCAGCGAGGCGCTCAAAGAAGCGGTGCACGG
>JACCVA010000252.1 GCA_013698435.1 Nocardioidaceae bacterium
GCGGCTCGTCAAGGGCTCGAAGGGCCGCCCGCACGACGCCGCCACCGGAGGCGAGCGCGGCCCGCGCCCGCGGTTGCTCCACCTCGCCCAGAAGGCCGACGAGCGCCACCTTGAGGTCGCCGTCGGAATCCTCGAGCGCGCGGGCACATCCGTCCAGATCCACCCCGGTGGCCTCGGTGAGGATCGCCAGCATACGGCCCTGCAGCTTGTCATTCTTGGCGACGACGCTCGTCATGAGGTTGGAGTAGGTGCGGCCCAGCCGAACCATCATGGCCGTGGAGAACGCCGTGAGCACGAGCTTCTGAGCCGTGCCAGCCTTCATCCGGGTCGAGCCCGTCAGCACTTCCGGCCCGGTCTCCACGCACACGTGGATGTCGGCGAGCTCGGCGAGCTCCGCGGCCGGGTTGGCGCTGACCAGCACTGTGCTGGCGCCCACGGATCGGGCGAGCTCCAACGCCCCTGCGACATAGGGCGTACGACCGCTGGCGGCCAACCCCAGTGCAAGGTCGCCGGCGATGAGCCCGTCGGCTGCGGCTCGCCCGGACGCGATGTCGTCCTCGACGCCTTCGAGCGCCGCCTCGATCGCCTGCGCGCCGCCGGCCGGGTGGGCGACCACGCGACCGGGCTCCAGGTCGAATGTCGGTATCAGCTCTGCGGCGTCCATTGCGGCCATCCGGCCCGAGGTGCCGGCGCCGAAGTAGTGGACGCTCCGTCCGGCCTGCAGGGCGGCGACTGCCAGGTCGACCACACGCGCCAGCTCAGGCAGCGCACGCTCGACCGCGGCCGGAACCACCGCGTCCTCGGCGTTGATCCTCCGCAGCAGGTCGAGGGTCGGCAACAGGTCCAGGTCCGAGCCCGCGGGGTCACGTCGCTCGGTCGGAGCCACGACCGGCGTCCTCGTGCCGTTGCTGGCCTCGGCGGTCACTGCTGGTCTCCTGGCAGGTCGTTACGACGCCGCACCCGGCGCGCCGTCACGGCCGCGTGCGTGACCTCGAGGGCGCGCTGCGAGGACGCGTAGGTGCGCTGAGCGACCCCGACGAAGATGCAGTCGACAACCGTCAGCTGTGCCAGCCGGCTGGCGGTGGCACCGGACCGGAACGTCGTCTCCCGTGCCGCCGTGGTCAGTACGTGGTCGGCGATGGTGGCCAGCTCTGAGCGCGGGAAGTTGGTCACCGCAACCGTGGAGGCGCCGTTCGCACGCGCCTGCCCGAGTGCGTCGATGGTGTCCTGGGTGGCACCGCTGTGCGAGATCCCCACCGCCGCATCGTCGGGGCCGAGCAGCGCGGCACTGGTGAGGGCGACGTGCGGATCGACCCAGGCGAAGGCGACCCTGCCGATCCGGTGCAGCTTCTGCTGCAGGTCGAGTCCGACGAAGGCGCTGGCGCCAACTCCGTAGATGTCGATGCGGCGGGCGGACACGAGCGCCTCGATGACCTGGTGCAGAGCGTTGAGGTCGAGCTGCTGGGCGGTCTCCTCGACGGCCCGGGCGTCGGCGTACGCGATCTTCTCGACTACCTGGTCGAGATCGTCACCTGGCCGGATGTCGCTGCTGACCGTCCTCGCCAACCCGGCCCCTCCCTCGGCGCGCCCGAGCTCGGTGGCGAGCGCGAGCCGCAGAGCCCGGTAGCCGGTGAAGCCGGCCGCGTGACAGAACCTGACAACGGTGGCCTCAGAGGTGTCGCAGGCCTTCGCGAGCGTGGTGATAGTGGATGCTGCGGCGACCGCAGGTGCGGTGAGCACCTGCTGCGCCACCCGCTGCTCGGCCGGAGCCAGCACCGGCATGAGCGCCTTGATCTGCACGGTCGCGGCCTCAGTCACGACTCACCACCCGACGTCTGTGCCAGGGCCTGAACGCGCACGGCGCCAGCGTGACACGGAAACCTGCGTGGTGCACGCGGCCCTCACCGTGTTGCGGAGGTTCATCCGGCCGTCGGGTAGAGGAGGTACTGCTTGCGCGTCCTGCTGAAGGCCGCAAGCTCCCGTCGCCAGCCGGCGACGACCTCGTCGACGTCGGCACCGCTGTCGATGGCCAGCCGCACCTGGTCCGATCCCGTCAGCTTGTCGATCCAGTACGGCGCGGCTGACTCTCGCCAGGCGAAGCTGGCGGGATAGAGCCGCTTGGCGGTGATGATCATCGCGATGGCGGTACGGATGGCTCCGAACTGGACCCGGTCGGTCACGTGCAGCTGGACGCCGGTGCAGGTCACACCGAGGTGCTTGGACGCCAACGGGACGAAGTGGGCCTCCCGGAACTCGACGCCGGGGAGGTCCTGCGCCTGCAGCGCGTCCGCCCACGGGTAGTCGATGTAGGGCGCACCGATGAGCTCGAACGGGCGGGTGGTGCCGCGCCCCTCCGACAGGTTGGTCGCCTCGAACAGACACGTGCCGGGGTAGACGACGGCGGTCTCGACCCGCGGCATGTTCGGCGACGGCATGACCCACGGCTGACCCGTCTCCTCCTGCCACATGTCTCGGCGCCAGCCCTCCACCTTCACGACCGACAGCGACACGGGGCCGTTCGCGTTGACGTCCTTGGGGAGGAACTCGCCGTTGAAGAGCCTCGCCAGCTCCCCGATGGTCATCCCGTGCTGCTGAGAGATCGCCTTGAGACCGACGAAGGAAGCGTACTCCGGGTGCATGACCGGACCGAGCGCCGCGACCCCCGTGATGGGGTTGGGCCGGTCGAGGACCACGAACCGTACTCCGGCCTGCGACGCCGCGACCATGCAGTCGTACATTGTCCAGATGTAGGTGTAGAAACGGGCTCCGACGTCTTGGATGTCGAACACCACGGTCTCGACGCCGGCCTGCCGGTAGTAGGCGGCGATCTGGGTCGCGTTCTTGCCGTAGGTGTCATAGACGGGCACACCGGTGCGCGGGTCGACGTAGCTTCCCTCGGACCCACCGGCGTCCGCGCTGCCACGGAAACCGTGCTCGGGACCGAACGCGGCCACCAGGTCGACCTTCCCGGACGCCGCGATCACGTCGATCTCGTGCCGCAGGTCGGGCACGATACCCGTCGGGTTGGAGATCAGGCCGACCCGCTGCCCACGCAGGACCTGGTAGTCGTCGCGCGCCAGCACCTGGATACCGGTGAGCACTGTGCCCGACGTCGCCGCTGCCGACCGGGGGGCGGCGCCGGGGGCACCGAGAGCCGCCGGCAGTCCGGTCGAGAGTGCGGCGGTGCCGGTGGCCGTTACCGCGGTCTTGAGGAAGTTGCGCCTGTCCATGGGTGCTCCTGATCGTGACGGGGTCAGTTGGTCGGTCGTGGTCCGAAGGTCAGTAGCTCAGTCCGTACCCGAACGGGTAGAGCGCGGTGCCCGGGTCGTCTGCCGTGGGGATCGTGACCGGCAGCTTCCCTTGCGGGTTGACCTCGCCGTACAGCACCCGCACCGCGGACTCCAAGGACACGCCTGAGTAGCTGTAGGTGGCGATGTACGCCGGCACCTCGGTGAAGTGAGCGATGTCGTAGGCGTCACGGATGGCAATGGCGACCACCGGCTTGCCGGTCGCGGTCAGCTGGCGCACCAGCTCACGCTGACCCGCGCCGCTGGCCATCCAGGCCCGGTTGGTCAGCACGACCGTCACGTCGTGGGTCTGCGCCGCCGCGACCGCCGCGTCGATCTTCGCCTGGGTCGGGTTGGTCCCGGTCTCCAGCACGTCGGCGTTGGCCCCGCGCGCCCGCATCCTGTCGGCGACGATGGCCGTGGGTGCGACGCCGGCGCCGGTGACGAGGACGCTCTGCCCGGTGGTGGCGAGCGGCAGCAGCCCGCCTGAGTTCTTGACCAGCGTCGGTGTGCGGTCGGTCAACGCCTGCGCCGCCTGCAGGTGCGCGGGCGAGCGCGTCACCTCGGTGGCGTGGGCGACGTCGACGTACGGGTTCTGGACGAGGCCGAGGTCCCACTTGAGGCGCAGGATGCGCTTGACAGAGGTGTCGATGCGGCTCTCGGTCAGCTCACCGCCTTGCACCGCGTCGAGCACGGAGTTGTAGGCGAGGCCGAGGTTCGGCGGCATCAGCAGCATGTCGACGCCGGCCTTGAGCGCCAGTACCGGAACGCGGTCGTCGCCGTACTTGTCGCGCACACCTTGCATCCCAAGGGAGTCGGTGATGACGACCCCCTTGTAGCCCATCTCGTTGCGCAAGATGCCGGTCATGATCGGCTTGGACAACGTTGCCGGGTCACCGGACGGGTCGAGCGAGGGCACCACGATGTGGGCAGTCATGATCGCCTTGATGCCCTGGTCGATCGCGGCCTGGAACGGCGGCTTGTCGATCTGCTCCCACTCCGCGCGAGTGTGGTCGATGGTGGGCAGCCCTGTGTGGCTGTCGGTGGCGGTGTCCCCGTGTCCGGGGAAGTGCTTGGCCGCCGCCGCGATGCCCTGGTTCTGGTATCCACGCACCTGTGCTGCGGTGAGCGCGGCGGTGAGCTGCGGGTCCTCGCTGAAGGAGCGGACCCCGATCACCGGGTTGGCAGGGTTGACGTTGACATCGGCGACCGGCGCGAAGTTCCAGTTGACTCCGACCGACTTCAGCTCCGAGCCACCGATGACTGCCGCCGTCTCGGCGTCCTGCGGACTGCGGCCGGCGCCCAGTGCCATGTTGCCGGGGAGCTCCGTCGCCGGCACCCGGAACACCACGCCGCCTTCTTGGTCAGTGGAGATCAGCGAGGGGATCTTGCGGGGCTGGCGCAGAGCGGCGTCCTGGATGCCGTTGGACAGGCGCGCGATCTGCTCGGTGTTGTTGACATTGTTGCTCCAGGCGAAGTAGATGACCCCGCCGAGCTTGTAGCGGTCGATCAGCTGGGATGCGTTGTCGACGCCGTAGGCCTCCTGGTTCGCCGCGACGTCGGCGGCTGCGGTCGTGGTGGCCGTGTCGCCGTACGCGTAGGTCATGAACAGCTGGCCGACCTTCTGCTGAAGCGTCATGTTGTCCAGCGTGCTGTTCACCCAGCCGGTGCCGCGGTCGGCTCGCGCCGAGGGTGCGGCCGAGACGCTGGCCACCGTGGTGGCCTTGCTTGCGCTGCTGTCGGTCCCGCCAGCGGTCCCGCCAGCGGCCCCGGCGGTGGAGGCCGGAGCGAGGGCGAGACCGAACAACAGGGCGGCGACGAAGACCACCAGGCTGGTGGAGCGGTGGAACGGGGCGGTGTCTCGCATCGGGTCCTCCTGGCGATGCCCGGTGGCTGGGTCGCGACCCGAGCGCTCGCACGTTGGTAAGTAAGCAACAAACTTGACGTCTTATCCGGCAGTTTTCTACATCGCCTGCAGAACGTCAAGAGCTGCCGCTCGCTTTTTCGTCGACCGAGGGCCTCATCGCTAGCGTTTTCCAGCCGCCAGCCAGCCGGCGTAGGCGGCCTCCGTGCGTGACTCAGCTGCCGGGACGACGTCGAGAACTTGGGCGGCGACCGGCAGCGACTCGCCGACTCCCCGAGCAGCAAGGACGGCGGCCCCGACAGCGGAGGCGCTGCGCAGCGGCACGTAACGAAGCGGCTGGCCGAGCACGTCGCCGATGAGCTGCCGGACCCACGGGTCCCTTGCCCCACCGCCGGTGAGGACGACCGCCTGGGCCGCGAAGTTCAGAGCTTCCAGCCCGCGGCGGACCGTGAAAGCGAGCGCTTCGAAGGCCGACCGAGCCAGCTCCGCCCGCCCGACGGACGGCGTGAGGCCGGACCAGGCAGCCTTCGCGTCGTGATCGGCGACCAAACCTCGCTCTCCCGTCAGGAAGGGACTGAACGAGGCACCCGCGGAACCCGCCGGTGTCGAGCGGGCGGCCGCGACGAACTCGTCCCAGCCGAACCCCAGCACCTGCTGCGCCCAGCTGAGCGCCAGGCCGCCGTTTTGGATGGCGACCATCTCGTACCAGCCGGCGTCGGAGTCGGCGTACAGATGGGTCGGCGCGTCCAAGCGCGGCACCGGTGCCGCATCGGGTCGCAGAATCTGGATCCCGGTACCGAGGTTGATGACGACGGTGTGGTGCCAACGCTGCGCTCCTTGCGCCTTCTGCAGCGCGGCGAGCACGCAGGCGACATCGGAACCGCCGGCCACCACTGGCACCTCGCGCCAGCCGAACCGGCCGAACGAGTCGGCACCCGCCGACTCCCCCACCGCCCCGGTCAGCTCGTCACAAGCCACCAGCGCGGGCAGCTGATCGCCCGAGACCCCCGACAGCTCCATCGCCTCGGGGGACCAACCGTCGGCGACCACGTCCCACAGCAGGCTCGCCGAGGCATCTGTCCGCTCGGTGACCCGGTCACCGGTCAGCAGTCCCCGTAGCCAGTCCTTGGGGAAGGTCACCTGCGATGCGGCCTGCCGCGACTCCGGCTCGAAATCGCGTAGCCAGCTCAGCGCGGGGCCTGGCATTCCCGCCACGATCGGGTTGCTCAGCCGGCCTCGGGCACCGTCGTCGAGCCTGGTCCACGGGGCCAGGCACCCAGCAGCGCGTTGGTCCGGCCACAAAATCGCCGGACGCACTGGCTTGCCGGCGTCGTTCGTCAGCACCAGACCGTGCATCTGACCTGTCACACCGATGCCACGCAGGTTCACGGCGGTGTCCGCGGCGGTCATGCTGGAGGACAGCTTCGCCGCAGCTGACTCGAGCGCGGCGGCCCAGTCCGCGGGATCCGTCTCCGCATGGCCGGGCTGCGGCGCGCGTACGTCGTAGTCGGCCTCCGACTCGCAGACGATCGAGCCGTTCTCGCCGACAAGCGTGAGCTTCAGCCCGCTGGTGCCGAGGTCGAGGCCGAGGTACGCCGCGGCAGGCCC
Organism: Nocardioidaceae bacterium; assembly: GCA_013698435.1. Taxonomy (GTDB): domain Bacteria; phylum Actinomycetota; class Actinomycetes; order Propionibacteriales; family Nocardioidaceae; genus JACDHG01. Next base: position 6,760 of record JACCVA010000252.1, read on the forward strand.
GGTCACGACGGCGCGAGGTGCTCGGCCATGAAGGATCGGGCGTGGCGGGCCAGGTCGTCGCCGTCGTTCCACAGGTTGCGCCACACCGCCGGCTGATTGCTGAGGTCCGGGTGCACGACCGCGGAGCTGAGGCGGACGTACACCAGCCGGTCACCGCGTTGCTGCACAGGTGTCACGAAACCGTCTTTCTCGATGTTCATCTGGTAGGTGTCGAGGTGCGCGCTGACGTCGGTGCCGTTCTCATCGAGCAGCTCCAGCGACTGCGGCGGTGTTCACCGCGTTCGACTCGAGCGGTTCAGCACTTCGAGGCTAGCGGCAGGGGAGGATGGGGACCGCCATGCGAACCGCCACTTCCTTGCTGGTCGACTTGATCCCGGCTGACCCGACCCCCGACGCGCTGTTCGACGCGTTCGAGGCGTGGGCGGCCGAGCAGGGACTCACGCTCTACCCGGCGCAGACCGAGGCGCTGATCGAGATCGTCGACGACGCGAACGTCATCCTGGCGACCCCGACCGGCTCGGGGAAGAGCCTGGTGGCGGCCGGCGCGCACTTCGCCGCGATGGCTCACGGCAG
>JACCVA010000274.1 GCA_013698435.1 Nocardioidaceae bacterium
ACGGCCCGACGAGGGCCCATCGTGATCGACTGGTGGGACCTCGCGCTGCGGCTGACAGCCGTCCTGGCGGCGTTCCTGGTGCTCCCACTGCTCGTCGGCCAGGCCGAGCACAAGGTGATGGCGCACATGCAGTCTCGCGTCGGGCCGATGTACGCCGGCGGGTTCCATGGCTGGGCGCAGCTGGTCGCCGATGGGGTGAAGTTCGCGCAGAAGGAGGACGTCATTCCGGCGGCGGCCGACCGCTCGGTTTTCAAGCTTGCCCCCGTGATCGCGTTGTTGCCCTACCTGGTGGTGATCGTGGCACTCCCGCTGACGCCCGACGCGGTCGGCAGCAGCCTGGACCTGAGCCTGTTCTTCGTGCTCGCGATGATGAGCATCGGCGTGCTGGGCTCGCTGATGGCCGGCTGGTCGAGTGCCAACAAGTTCTCGCTGCTGGGCGGGCTACGCGTCGCGTCCCAGCTGATGTCGTACGAGCTGCCGTTCGTGCTGTCGGCGGCGTCGGCCGCGATGGCCGCCGGCACCTTGTCACTTGCCGGCATCGCGGCCGCCTGGCACCCGTGGTGGCTGCTGTGGCAGCTACCCGCCATGGTCGTCTTCTTCGTGGCGGGGATCGCCGAGCTGGCCCGGCCACCGTTCGACATGCCCGTCGCGGACGCGGAGATCATCTTCGGCCCCTACACCGAGTACACCGGCATCCGGTTCGCGCTGTTCCTGCTGGCGGAGTACGCCGGCATCGTCGTCCTCGCCGCGCTGACCACCGTGCTTTTCCTCGGCGGATGGCGCGGGCCGTTCGAGGACCAGCTCGGCTGGTTGTGGACACTGCTCAAGGTCGGTGCGGTCTCGTTCCTGGTGATCTGGCTGCGGGTGGCCTACCCGCGGCTGCGCGCGGACCAGCTCCAGCGGCTGGCCTGGACCGGGCTCGTGCCGCTGGCGCTGGCGCAGCTGGTGCTCACCACGGTCGGGGTGGTGCTGACATGACCGCGACAGGGAACACTCCAGGCATGGTCACGGCAGAGGCGAGGACATGATGGGCTGGGGCAAGGGACTGGTCACCGGGCTCCGCGTCACGTGGGGCAACCTCACGCGGCGGTCGGTGACGGCGCACTATCCCGACGTGCTGCCGGAGCTGCCACCTCGGTCGCGCGGCGTCATCGCGTTGATGGAGGAGAACTGCACCGTCTGCATGTTGTGTGCGCGCGAGTGCCCGGCCTGGTGCATCTACATCGACTCGCACAAGGAGACGGTTCCGCCAGCCACCGAGGGTGGCAGAGAGCGCAGCCGCAACATGCTCGACCGCTTCGCCATCGACTTCTCGCTCTGCATGTACTGCAGCATCTGCATCGAAGTGTGCCCGTTCGATGCGCTGCACTGGTCGCCGGAGTTCGAGTACGCCGAGTTCAGCATCCGCGAGATGACGCACGAGAAGAGCCGGCTGCAGGAGTGGATGTGGACGGTTCCGCCGCCACCAGCGCCCGACCCGCATGCCGCGCCACCGAAGGAGATCGCCGCCGCGGACAAGGCCGCAGCTCGCCTGCAGGCGGCAGCCGGCGAGAGTGCATCGGCCGACGGCTCCGCGGGTGTGCGTGCGCCGGACCGCACGGAGCTGGGGGACGCGGACGCGTGACCACGGTCGAGGTGCTGTTCGTCGTCCTCGGCGTCCTTGCCGTCGGGTCGGCGCTGCTCGTGGCGGTCAGCAGCAACCTCGTGCACTGCGCGTTGTGGCTCGTCGTCACCCTGGGCGCCCTGGCGGGGATCTACCTGCTGCTGGCCGCCGAGTTCGTTGCATGGGTGCAGGTGCTGATCTACCTCGGCGCCGTCGTCGTGCTGCTGCTCTTCGCACTGATGCTGACGCAGGCGCCCATCGGGGTGCTGACCGGCCTGACCAGCGCAAACCGCGCACTCGCCTGTCTCGTCGCCGTCTCGACGAGCGCCGTGCTCGTGGTGGTGTTCTCCGTTGGCTTTCGCGATGCCCGCATCGACATCCGCACCGGTGACATCGGCAGCGCGACCGCGATCGGCTCGACTCTCTTCGGCTCGTGGGTGCTGGCGTTCGAGGTGCTGAGCGTGCTGCTTCTGGCGGCGCTCGTCGGCGCGATCGCGCTCTCGCGACGCTCCGAACATGCCACGGGCGGCGACACCGTGCAGGACGGTGGTCACTAGTGCCGCTGTTGTATCCGCTCGTCGTCTCCTCGCTGCTGTTCGGCATCGGCGTGTACGTCGCGATGGCCCGCAGACATGCCGTCTTGGTGTTGATGGGCGTCGAGCTGATGCTCAACGCGGTCAACCTCAACCTGGTTGCGTTCGACGCCTTCTGGCACGACGTCGTCGACACCGGTCAGGTGCTCGCCCTTTTCGTCATCGCTGTCGCTGCAGCCGAGATCGGGCTCGGGCTGGCCATCGTGCTGCTCGTCTTCCGCACCCATCGACACATCAACGTCGACGATCTGCGGGAGCTCGCCGACCGCGACGCCTCCGACCGCGACGCCGGCGACCGGCGACGCGAGGTGGCACCGTGACCGCGCTGCTGGTCATCCTCGTCCCGGTCGTCGGCGCTGCCGTGCTCATGCTGGTGGGTCATCGCGAGGAGCGCACCGCACCGGTGGTGGGAGTCGGAAGCACCGCGCTCGCCTGGTTCGCGGCGCTGCTCGTCGGCATCGCTCAGTGGGGTGGCCACGGCGCCGACACGATCGGGTCCGGAACCGTCGAAACGGGCGGGCTGCCGATCTCGTTCGTGCTGCGTATCGACGCCCTCAGCGCCTCCATGCTGGTGCTCGCCACGTCGGTGGCCCTGCTGGTGCAGATCTACTCGGTCGGCTACCTGCGTGGTGACCCCCGCTACCCGTCGTACACCGCATTCGTCTGCCTGTTCACGTCGGCGATGGCGCTGGTGGTCAGCGCGGACGACCTGTTCGTGCTGCTGGTGGGCTGGGAGGTGATGGGCCTGTGCTCCTACTTCCTCATCGGTCATCACTGGGAGCTCGAGCCGGCCCGGGCGGGTGCGGTCAAGGCCTTCGTGATGACCCGCCTCGGCGACATCGGGCTGCTGTTCGGGATCTTCGTCGCCGGTGGGGCCGCAGGCACCTACCGCATCAGTGGCGTGGTCGACGCGGCACGGGCCGGCGAGGTGAGCGGGTCAGCGGCCACCGCAGCCTGCTTGCTGCTCCTTTGCGGCGTGATCGGCAAGTCGGCTCAGTTCCCGCTGCACTCGTGGCTGCCCGACGCGATGCCCGGTCCGACACCGATCAGCGCGTTGATCCACGCCGCCACGATGGTGGCCGCCGGTGTCTTCCTCGTCGCCCGGTTGCTGCCCCTCTTCGAGCTGTCGCCCACCGCGCTCGCCGTCCTGACGGCGGTCTCGGTGGTCACCATGCTCGGCGGCGCCCTGTTCGCGCTCGCGGCCGACGACCTCAAGCGTGTGCTGGCGTGGTCGACGGTGAGCCAGC
>JACCVA010000318.1 GCA_013698435.1 Nocardioidaceae bacterium
TTCGTCGAGCTGCACGACGTGCTCAAGGAGGTGTTGCCGGCAGACGCCATCATCGCTGGTGACAGCGCGCAGGTCTCCTACTTCGGCACGGCGCACCAGTGGCCGGCCGTCCGCCCCGGTCAGTTCGTCTACCCGGCGGGATACGCGACGCTCGGCTACGGCATCCCCGGTGGCATCGGCGCGGCACTCGCGGCGCCCGACAGGGCGGTGGTGGTGCTCGCAGGTGACGGCGGCACGATGTTCTCGATCCAAGAGTTCGCCACCGCGGTCGACTTGCGCCTGGCTCTGCCCGTGGTCGTGCTCAACAACGGCGGCTTCGCCGAGATCCGCGAAGGCATGAGGGCGCGTGGCATTGCGCCCGTGGGCGTCGACGTCCGCAGCCCCGACTTCGCGCTGCTCGGCCAGGCGCTGGGTGGAGCGGGTGTCCGCGTCGACTCGACTGAGGCGGTCGGTGAGCACGTGCAGGCGGCCTTGGCGCGTGAGGTCCCCACCTTGATCGAGCTCCGTACTACCTGAGAGGGGGACGACTCAGCTGAGCGCGGCCGCCGACGTCACGGGCAGCTCGCACACGAAGTGCCGGCAGGGGTATGCCGCCGGACGACCGTCGACGAGGCTCCGGTGCTCCAGCAGTGGCACGGCGGCCTGCGTGCCGTCACCGACCGCGATGACCTGGCCCGGGTGCGGCAGGCGGTGGGCAGCTCTGACCAGCTCCGCACGCTCGTCACCGTCGGGTCCCACCACTGCCACCTGGCGGGGGCCGTCAGCCAGCGCCTCCAAGGCGGCCAAGCTGTGACCGGCGAACCGCGGCGCACGTTCGGCGAGCCCGGAGAGCCGGCCGGCGAGCTGCGCCGCCGCGTCGGAGTACCCGCTGCTGCCGGTCAGTCCCGACAACGTCGTGAGGACCGTCAGCGTCATGGCCTGGCCGGACGGGGAGGCGTTGTCGGCGGGGTCCTGCGGCCGCTTGAGCAAGGTCTCGGCGTCATCGGCGGTGTCGAAGTAGCCGCCTTCGCCGTCTGAGAAACGGGTCAGGATCTGCTCGACAAGCGTCGTCGCCCGGTCAACCCAGGCAGCCTCCCCGGTGGCGGCGAAGAGGGCGAGGAACCCGTCGGCGACGCAGGCATAGTCCTCGAGCACCCCGGCAGGAGAGCCCACGATCCCGTCGCGGGACACCCGAAGCAGCCGCTCGCCGTCGCCGAGGTGCACGTCAGCGAGGAGCTCGGCGGCCGCCCGCGCGCTGGCCAGGAACCGCGGCTCGTCGAGGACGACGCCCGCCTCGGCAAGGGCCGCGATGGCAAGCCCGTTCCAGGCCGCCACCACCTTGTCGTCGCGCGCCGGCCTCACCCGGCTCTCACGCTCCTTGGCCAGCCGAGCGCGTACCGACCTGAACCGCTCGACGTGCGTGGGGTCGGTGTCGAGCCGCAGCGTGGAGGTGCCGCGCTCGAAGTTGCCACCCGCGCGAACACCGAACGTGGCGATCGCGAAGCCGCCGTCGTCTTCGCCCAGGACTTCGGTCAGCTGCGCCGGCGTCCAGACGTAGAAGACGCCCTCCTCACCCTCGGAGTCGGCGTCGAGAGCGGACGCGAAACCGCCCTCAGCGGTGACCAGCTCACGGCGGAGGAAGTCGGCGGTCTCGCGCGCGACCCGGGCAGCCAGCTCACTGCCCGACTGACGCCACCAGTGAACATACGTCCGGAGCAGCAGGGCGTTGTCGTACAGCATCTTCTCGAAGTGCGGTACGTCCCAGCGCGCGTCGACGCTGTAGCGGGCGAAGCCACCGCCGAGCTGGTCGTAGATCCCTCCCCGGGCCATCGCCTCCAGGGTGCGCTCGGCCATTCGCAGCGCCGTGGCGTCTTCGTTGCGCGCTGCGCGGCGGAGCAGGAACTCACACACCATCGAGGGCGGGAACTTCGGCGCTGCCCCGAAACCGGCGTGCGTCTCGTCGAACGAGCCCTGCAGGACCTCAACTGCGTGTGCGCCGATGTCATCGACGGTGTGCTGCGGCATCGCCTGGCCGCGAGCGAGGTGTTCGGCGATGTCTGCGCCCACCCTCACGATCTCCTCGCGCCGTTCACGCCAGGCGGTCGTGATGGCCTCCAGCACCTGGCGGAACGCCGGCATCCCATGCTTGGGCTCGAGGGGAAAGTAGGTGCCGGCGAAGAACGGCTGTCCGTCGACCGTGAGCACGCACGTCATCGGCCAGCCACCGTGGCCGGTCATCGCTTGGGTCGCCTCCATGTAGACCGCGTCGATGTCGGGCCGCTCCTCAC
>JACCVA010000335.1 GCA_013698435.1 Nocardioidaceae bacterium
GCTGTCGATGGCCAGCGGTGGGGGCATGGGCGCCATGCCTGGCCTCGGCGGTCTCCCGGGCGGCGGCAAGCGGGCCAAGGGACGACAGCAGGCGCAGCAGAGCCGCAAGAAACGCGGCTCGGGCAACCCGGCGAAGCGCGCGGCCGAGGCGCGTACCGGAGCCGCTCCGCAGCAGCCCGCTAACGACGGTGCGGCCGCTTTCGGCTTCGGCAACGACTCGTCCACCCAGCTCCCCGAAGGTTTCGAGCTTCCGAAGAACCTCAAAGACCTGCTCTGAGTCCATCTGCCGGCGCGACGGGTGGCGCGGGACCGCCTGCGTGTTGTCGGCCCCGGTAGCGTCATCGCCATGACGGATGCCCTCAAGGTCAACGGCGTGGTCCTTCCGAGCGGCGAGCGGCGTGACCTGTACGTCGTCGACGGGCACCTCACGTATGAACCGGTCGCTGACTCCGAGCTGGTCGCCGAGGGGTGGATCGTTGCCGGGCTTGTCGACGCCCACTGTCACGTCGGGCTCGACGAGCACGGTCCGGTGCCCGACCAAGAGTCCGAGCAGCAGGCGCTGCTTGACAGGGACGCCGGGACGCTGCTGATCCGCGACGCCGGATCGGCAGCGGACACACGATGGATCGACGACCGCGACGACCTCCCCCGGATCATCCGGGCCGGACGCCACCTAGCCAGGCCCAGGCGCTACATCCGCAACTATGCCCACGAGATCGAACCGGAACAGCTGCCGGCGTACGTCGCCCAAGAGGCCCAGCGGGGCGACGGCTGGGTCAAGCTCGTCGGCGACTGGATCGACCGCGACGCCGCCGACCTGGCGCCCTGCTGGCCGCTGGACGCATTGCGGGCGGCGGTCGACACGGCGCATGCGCACGGCGCCCGGGTGACCGCGCACTGCTTCGGTGAGGAGTCGCTGCCCGACCTGTTCGAGGCGGGGATCGACTGCATCGAGCACGGCACCGGCCTGACGCCGCCGCTGATCGAGCAGATGGTCTCGCGCGGGATCGCGCTGGTGCCGACGGTCAGGCAGCTGGAGAACTTCCCGGACTACGCCGCTGCCGGCGAGGCACGGTTCCCGGCGTACGCGGCGCGGATGCGCGAGCTGTTCGAACGCCGACGCGAGACGCTGCAGGCCGCGTACGACGCCGGGGTCGCGATGTATGCCGGGACAGATGCCGGCGGGGTTTTGCCGCACGGTCTCATCGCCGAGGAGGTCCAGCATCTTGCCGCGGTGGGCATGAGCGCGCAGGACGCCTTGGGCGCGGCATCCTGGCGGGCTCGCCCGTGGCTCGGCCGCCCGGGCGGCAACCTCGACGAGGGCGACCCCGCCGACTTCGTGGTGTACGACTCCAACCCGCTCGATGACCTCGCCGTCCTCAACCACCCGAAGCGGATCGTGCTGCGGGGCAACGTGGTTACCTGACCCGCGCCGATGAGGAGCGGGGGGTCGGCGTCAGGTGGTGGTTCCGGGCTCCAGCCGGGCGCCGCGGGCGATCGTAGTGCCCTGGCTGATCTGGCTGTCGCGGCCCACGAGCGTGAGCTCCTCGGCGGTGGGGAGCTTGCCTTGCGGTGGTCCCCCCAGCACGGCTGCGCTGTTGACCACGACACCGGTGTCGAGGATCGACCACGATACGGTCGCTCCGCTCTCGATCGTGGCGCCGGCGAAGATCACGCTGTCGTTCACCGTTGCCCCCACTCCCACGGTCACGCCGGGGCCTAGCACGCTGCGACGCACGTCGCCCTGGACGTTGCAGCCCGAGCTGAGCAGGCTGTCGACGACGACGGCACCCTCCTGCATGCGCGCCGGCCGCCCCTGCTGCGTGCGGCTCAGGATGGGCCAGTCGGGCCGCCCAACGACTCCCAGGTCGGACTCGAGCAGGTCGCGGTGGGCAGCGAAGTAGGTGTCGGGCCGTCCCACGTCGCACCAGTACCCGTCCATCCGGTGCTCGTAGACGGAGCCGCGCTCGACGAGGCGGGGGATCAGGTGCTCGCCGAAGTCGCCGAGCCCGGTCTCGTCCTCGTCGGCCTCGTCGGCCAGCTCGGCGTGCAGCTCTTCGAGGGTCTGCACCAGCACCCGCGGGTCGTAGACGAAGATCTCCGTCGCCACCACACCCGTGCGGGGGCGAGCAGGCTTGTCGGTCACGCCGGTGACACGCCCCTGCCTGTTCGCGACGACCGTGGCATGGTGCGAGGCCTCCGCGCGGGAGACCTCGGTCGTGACGATCGTGCACTCCGCACCCTTGCTGTCGTGGCGGGCGATCGCGTCGCAGTAGTCCAGCCGGTAGACGTGGTCCGAGCTCATCACCAGCAGCACGTCGGGGTCAGCGGCGCGGATCTGGTCACGCACGCGGAAGAGCACGTCGGCGTTTCCCTTGGCCAGACCGTCCTCGTCGCCGCCGACGCCTTCCTGGGGCATCAGCAGGCGGAACCCGCCGTGCGTTCGATCCAGGTCCCACGGGCGCCCGTTCGCTACCTCGGCGTCGAGCGAGCCCGGCTGGTACTGCACCGAGACCCACACGTGGTCGATGCCGCTGTGCAACAGGTTCGACAGCGGGAAGTCGATCAGCTGGTAGACCCCGCCGAACGGCAGCGAGGGCTTGGCGCGCTCACGCGTCAGCACATCCATCCGGTCACCGGCGCCGCCGGCCAGCACGATGGCCAGAATCTTTCGTCGTGCCACGGGCACGCTCCCCTCAGAGCTGAGGTACGTCGACGTACGGGCGCCTCGGTCGCTTCGGTGAAACAACGCCTCCCGCGATGATGGCATCGAGGCCAAGCGGAGCGGCAAGCTGCACCTCCAGTTGGAGTTCGGCTGCCGCCTTCTGGCAGAATGTGTCGAGACTTCGCCCCGGAGGCCCTCTCACCTCTCGGTTCGGATCCCCGGCAGTCGCGGCCCGTCCCCACTCTGGCCACGCCGGCTGCCACCACATCAAACGTCAAGGAGACACCACACCCGTGGCCGTCAAGATTCGTCTCAAGCGGATGGGCAAGATCCGCCAGCCCTACTACCGCATCGTCGTCGCCGACTCGCGCACCAAGCGCGACGGCCGTGTGATCGAAGAGATCGGTAAGTACCACCCGAAGGAAGACCCCAGCTTCATCGAGGTCAAGTCCGAGCGGGCGCTGTACTGGCTCGGCGTCGGCGCCCAGCCCAGCGAGCCCGTGGCCGCGATCTTGAAGATCACCGGTGACTGGCAGAAGTTCAAGGGTGAGGCGGCCCCTGCACCGATGAAGGTCGCCGAGGCGCGTCGCGACAAGACCGAGATCTTCAACGAGGCCCTCAAGGACGTCGAGAGCGAGCCGAAGACAGAAGCGGTCACGGCGAAGAAGACTGCCGCCAAGAAGGCCGCCCCGACCCCCGCGGCCGAGGC
>JACCVA010000196.1 GCA_013698435.1 Nocardioidaceae bacterium
GCACGCCAATGTCATGTCCGGGAAGCGGCGGGCCAGGGCGCCGAAGGCGGCGCGCAGCTCCAGCCGGGCGAGCTCGGCACCCACACAGCGATGGAAACCGTACCCGAAAGCGATGTGGGGGCCGGCGGCCCGGGTGGGGTCGAAGCGTTCCATGTCGGGCCCGAGGGCACCGTCGCGGTTGGCGCCGCTGAGGGAGCACACCACCACGTCCCCGGCCTTGACCCGGTGCCCTGCAAGCTCCATGTCGTGCCGGGCGAAACGAGGGAATGCGACCTGGACCACCGTGAGGTAGCGCAACATCTCCTCGACGGTGCGCTCGACGGCCGCCTGGTCGTCGGCCAGCCGCGCGAACTGGTCCCGGTCCTGGAGCAGCAACAGGGTGCCGAGCGCCAGCGTGCTGGCGGTCGTCTCGTAGCCGCCGGTGAACACACCGTCTGCGAGCCCGCCGAGCTCCAGGTCGTCGACCTCGTCGCCGTGCTCGGCGATGATGCGACCGATCAGCCCGTCACCGGGGTCCGAGCGCTGTCGACGGGCCGCCTCGATGAGGATCTGACGGGACTGCGAGACGGCGCCGAACGCCCCGACACCCCCGTGGGAGACGTCGAAGCGACCGCGGCCCAGTACCTGGAAGCCCTCGAGCTCCTGCGCCGGCAGGCCGAGCAGGTCACAGATGACCAGGAACGGGATCGGAAAAGCGAAGTGGTCGACGACGTCGACGACCGGCCCGGCCTGCTCCAGTGCGTCGAGGCGCTGCTCGACGATCTCGTCGATGCGCGGCCTCAGCCGTTGCAGCCGGTGCAAGGTGAACTCCGGGGTGAGGAGTCTGCGGAGCCGCGTGTGGTCGGGTGGGTCGGTGAAGCCGAGCCCCCCGATGTACTCGTCCTCACCGGCCCGGTCTCGCGCGACGAGCGGCCGGACGTCGTTGCTGTAGCTCGACTTGTCGGACAGCACCCGGAGCGACTCCTCGTAGCCCGAGACCAGCCAGATGCTGCGGCCGAAGTAGCGCGCCAACCGGGTGACGGGGTCTGCCTCGCGCGTCGCCGACAGCTGCGGCACGGGATCGAGGCCGTCGCGCTGCAGCGGGTACCGCAGCGAGCGCGGCACCAGCGTCACCTTCGCCAGGCTCCCCCGCGACGTGGCACGCTCGAGCAGCCGGCGGCCGAGGCCGACCGTCAGGCTCGACGGCGTGCGCACCATCTCATCCCCCCGACAACCCCAGCTCGGCACCTGCGTCGATGCTCATGTCGTCCCGTTCGTCCCACCACTTGTTCGGCAGCGACACCTTACGCGGGTTGCCCTGTCTCCCACGAGGGTTTCCGAGCTCGCCCACCGGGTAGGGCTCGTCCGGGTCGAGGCGCGCCAGCAGGCGATCGAGCGTGGCCAAGGTGTCGACGAGCCCGAGCGACTGCCGCAGCTCCCCACCGGCGGCGAAACCCTTCAGGTACCAGGTGATGTGCTTGCGGAACTCCTTGCAGCCGCGCTCCTCGCCGAGGTAGCCGACGAGCAGCTCGCAGTGCCGGCGCATCATCGCGGCGACCTCGCCGAGCGCGGGCAGCGCGGGCGGCGGCTCGCCAGCGAAGGCGGCGGCCAGGTCGCGGAACAGCCAGGGTCGGCCCAAGCAGCCTCGACCGACAACGACACCGGCGCAGCCGGTCGTGTCCATCATCGCCACCGCGTCGGCGGCCTCCCAGATGTCGCCGTTGCCGAGTACCGGGATCTCGACGTGCTCGACGAGCTCCCCGATGGCATCCCAGTCGGCCTGCCCGGAGTAGTGCTGCGCTGCCGTGCGTCCGTGCAGGGCCACGGCCGCGCAGCCGGACTCCTCGGCGATCCGACCGGCGTCCAGGAACGTGTGGTGGTCGTTGTCGATGCCCTTGCGCGTCTTCATCGTGACCGGAACGCCGTACGGCGCCGCGGCGGCCACCGTGGCCTCGAGGATGGCAGCGAGCAGACGCCTTTTCCATGGCAACGCGGCGCCACCACCCTTGCGGGTGACCTTGGGAACCGGGCAGCCGAAGTTGAGGTCGATGTGCTGGACCCCGTGTTCGCCGCACAGGATCTCGGCGGCCCGCGCCATGAAGGTCGGGTCGACGCCGTACAGCTGCACGGACCGCACGGTCTCACCGGGGTCGAAGGCGAGCATCGCGGTCGTCGTCTCGTCTCGTTCGACCAGGCCGCGGCTGGTGATCATCTCGCAGACGTAGATGCCGGCGCCCTGCTCCCGGCACAGCGTCCGGAACGCCGCGTTGGTGACCCCCGCCATCGGGGCCAGCACGACCGGCGGATCGACCGCGAGAGGACCCAGCTTCAGCGTCTGCGCCATGAGATCGGTTCGGCGTTGTCGGCGGCACGGAACTCGACCGCCTTGACCGTGCCCTTCTTCGGCGCGAGCATCACGATGCAGACGTTGGCCCGTTGGGACTTCTTGAAGCCCTTCGGCAGTGGTTGGTAGTCGCAGGGCCTGAACGTTGACCCGAACTCCACAGGTGGCACGACCAGACCGGCAGAGACCTTGCCGTAAAGCGTGATGAGCTGGCCGGACAGGTCAGTGGCACCAAGGTTCTTCACCGTCACCGTCACGTAGTAGACGTTGGACTTCTTGTCTTTCGCGTCGAGGTCGAAGTCGTCGAGCGCCGAGATCTTGCCCCTGCGGATCGACGTCACCTTGAGAGCGATCAGCGAGCTCTTCTCGGCCTTGGCGAAGTAGCGCACCTTGGCCACGTCGCCGAGCTTCAGCGCGGTGCCGGGAGCCGTGGTGCCGTCGTCGAGGGTCGTCACAACAGTGGTCGGCGTCGGCTTGGGTGCGTCGTCGGACGACTCGCGCCCGGTGCAGCCCGACAGGGCCAGCAGCCCGAGGACCGCGACGGTCACCCACCGCGTCGTTGGTGCCACCACCACAGCTCCTCGTCGTCGACATATTGATGCGGCTCAAACTGATGCAGCTCGGCCTGATGCGGCTCAGCGCTCATTGTGCCGGACGGAGGCGTCGAGTTGGCCGAATGAGGTGAACCTCAAGCGCACTGCCGGTTCTGCGCTCGGGTCCGTACGCCGGCCGCGGGTGCGGTCAGCAGCCCACCAGCCGCTCGGCGAAGTAGGACCGGACCTGGTCGAGCCCCACCCGCTCCTGCTTCATCGTGTCGCGCTCGCGCACCGTAACCGCATCGTCGTCGATCGTCTCGAAGTCGACCGTCACGCAGTACGGCGTCCCGATCTCGTCCTGACGGCGGTAACGGCGGCCGATGGCGCCTGCGTCGTCGAACTCGACGTTCCAGCTCTGCCGCAGCTCGGCCGCAAGCGCCTTGGCCTTCGGCGTGAGGTCGGCGTTGCGCGACAGCGGCAGCACTGCCGCCTTGACCGGTGACAGCCGCGGGTCGAGCCGCAGCACGGTGCGCTTGTCGATGCCGCCCTTCGCGTTAGGCGCCTCGTCCTCGGCGTACGCGTCGATGAGGAACGCCATCAGCGCACGGGTCAGGCCTGCGGCCGGCTCGATGACGTACGGCGTCCAGCGCTCGCCGCTGGCCTGGTCGAAGTACGAGAGGTCCTGCCCGGAGGCGGCGCTGTGCGCCAAGAGGTCGAAGTCGGTGCGGTTGGCGATGCCCTCGAGCTCGTCGAACTCACGGCCAGGAAAGTTGAACCTGTACTCGATGTCGACGGTGCGGGTGGAGTAGTGCGACCGCTTCTCCGCCGGGTGCTCCAGGTGGCGCAGGTTGTCGCGGTCGATGCCGAGGTCGACGTACCAGTCGGTGCGCAGGTCGATCCAGGTCTGGTGCCACTCCTCGTCGGTGCCGGGTACGACGAAGAACTCCATCTCCATCTGCTCGAACTCTCGGGTGCGAAAGATGAAGTTCCC
>JACCVA010000374.1 GCA_013698435.1 Nocardioidaceae bacterium
CGTCGCCGTCCTCGCGGTGGCGTTCGTGGTTGCGCTGAAGATCCACAAGCACGCCGGGGTCGACGTCGCCTGGGGTCTCGGCTTCGCCGTGGTGGCGCTGGTGTCGTTCCTGGTCTCGACCGGCGCCGGCGACGACGCGCGTCGCGCCCTCATCACGACGCTCACGGTCGTCTGGGGCGTCCGGCTGGGTGTCCACATCGCCAGCCGGTCCATCGGCAAGGGTGAGGACCCCCGCTACGAGGTTGTGCTGAAGAACGCGCCGGGCAACCCCCAGCTGTTCGCACTGCGCCGGATCTACCTCAGCCAGGCCGCCATCATGTGGTTCGTCTCGCTGCCGGTACAGGTGGCCAGCTTCGAGACGCCGGGGCTTGGGATCGTCGCCTGGACCGGCGTCGCGGTGTGGGTGGTCGGCTTCTTCTTCGAGACGGTGGGCGACTGGCAGCTGTCACGCTTCCGCAACGACCCCCAGACGGACGGCCGAGTGCTTGACACCGGCCTGTGGCGCTACACCCGCCATCCGAACTACTTCGGGGACGCGTGCGTCTGGTGGGGTCTGTCGCTGATCGCGTTCGACGCCTGGCCGGGCATCCTCACGCTCCTCTCGCCGATCGCCATGACCTGGCTGCTCGCCAAGGGCACCGGCAAACCGCTGCTCGAGAAGGACATGGGCGATCGCCGACCCGACTACGCCGACTACGTCCGACGCACGAGCGGCTTCGTTCCGCTCCCGCCCAAGAAGCTCCACACCCCCTGAGGCTCCACCCTTCAAGAAAGGCCACACGACCATGAAGACGATCAAAGCCGGCCAGCAAGCTCCGATGTTCGACCTCCCGACGCAGAGCGGTGAACGGCTCAGACTCGACACCCTGCTGGCACAGGGTCCGGTCGTGCTCTTCTTCTACCCCGCTGCCTCGTCGGGGGGCTGCACCAAGGAAGCCTGTCACTTCCGCGACCTCGGACCCGACTTCGAAGCGGTAGGCGCGCAGCGGGTGGGCATCAGTGTCGACGACGTCGCTGCTCAGAGGGGCTTCGCCGACTCACACAGCCTCGGCTACCCCTTGCTCTCGGACACCGATGGTGAGATCGCGGCGGCGTACGGCGTCAAACGCAAGTACGTGTCGCCGGTCAAGCGGGCGACGTTCGTGATCGGCTCCGACGGCACGATCCAAGACGTCATCACCAGCGAGCTCAACTTCACCGCGCACGCCGAGAAGGCACTCGCCACCCTGCGGCCGGCGAGCTGACCAGGCGGGCGGACCGGACCGCCGGGGACGAGTGGTCGACTAGCTGTCGCGCATCATGGCGGCGATAAGCCGCTGCCACCGCCGGTCCTTCCAGCGCTGACGGGCTCCGGAGATCCAGAAGCCGGTGTAGCAGCAGACCTGAAACGCTGCGAGGAGGTACCAGGCCGCGCCGGCCGTCACCGGGATCTGCGCATCAGCCAGTCGCTCGAGCCCGACGCTGACGACGTAGAACGACTGGCTGCTCGCGACCACGAGAGCGGCGGCACCCCACCAGATGCTGTGCTGCGCGCAACGGCGTATCGGCCAGACCAAGAACGTGGCGAGGACCAGCCATTCCAGTCGAACGACCTGGCTGATCGGGGAGGACTGGTTCACGAACGACTCCGGCGGCAAAGCCAGAGCCACGACGACGGCCCAGCACATGGCGACGGCTGCGAACCAGCCGAGCCCGATCCAACCGGAGACGTCGTCGGGCAGCACCAGCGACGGCTCCTCGGTGCCATGGCTCGGGGAGCGGCGCGCGTCTGCCTCGTCGAAGGCCATGACCCATCGTCACCCGGACTCCGACAAAGGCGACGGGTGAAGGATCGATTGAAACCCGATCTTTACCTGGTGTCGTCGAGGACGAGGGAGGCGAGCAGTCGTAGGTCGTCGGTCAGCTGATGCTCCTGCACGACCACCTCGCGCCCGTCAACGGTGAAGACGTAGATGAATCGGTCGGGTTGGGTGTGGCTCGGTTTGATCGACGCGAAGTCGATCCGCGACACCAGCGCGCGTACTTCAGGGCTTCGCGGATCGTCGGGACGCAGCTCGCCCTGCGCTGTTCGCCCGGCGAAACCGCCGCTGCGACGGACGTGGACGATGTCGATGGGTGAGCCTGGTGCGGGCGCCGGCGCCGCGACCCCGGGTGTCACCCCTACGGCGTGCCACGCTTCGGTGACTGCGGTGACGACCTCGGTGCCCGCGCCGCCGATCTGCTCAGCGGCGTCGATGGTGGCCTGGGCGAAGCGGGCGAAGTCGGTGTCGGCGACGACGGCGCCGCCGGTGAGCGCCCGGTACCAGATCGGTCCGGCCACCTCCCAGCTGTGGCCGCCGAGTGCGGTCGCCGCCAGAGCGAACGCACGGTTCGGGATGCCGGAGTTGATGTGCACACCGCCGTTGTCGTCCGTCGTCGTGACGTAGTCCTGCACGTGGGCGACCTGCGGGTCCTTGCCGAGGGTGGGGTCGTCGTAGGCGGTCCCGGGATCCTTCATCGAGCGCAATGCGCGGCCTTGCACCGCCGGCTGGAAGATCCCCGCCCCGATCAGCCAGTCCGCCTCATCGGCGGGTTGGTCGAGCAGGCGCTGCTTGACGCAGCTGGCGAAGACGTCCGAGACCGACTCGTTGAGCGCGCCGGGCTGGCCTTGGTAGGTCAGTCGTGCGGTGAACTGGGTGACGGCGTGGGTGAACTCGTGCGCCAGGACGTCGACCGGCTTGGTGAACCGGTCGAACACGCGGCCGTCGCCGTCGCCGAAGACGAGCTGGTGACCGTCCCAGAATGCGTTGTCGTAGTCGCGTTCGTAGTGGACAGTGACAACCACCGGAGCACCCAGGTCGTCGAAGGAGGCGCGTGCCAGCACGTCGGCGTAGAAGCTGACGGTCGCTTCGGTGCCGGCATACGCCTCGTCAACCGCGTCGTCGCCCGAAGGGGCGTCACCGGTGCTGCGGATACGCTCACCTGGCAGGGTGGCGCCGTTGGCGGCGTCGTGAATCGTCCACGCCGTCTGTGGAGCCGTCACCCCCACGCTGTCACCGGGGCGGCCGGCGGGCGTCTCGGCCGCGGCGGTGACGCCGGCGTACGAGATGTGGTCGACGGCAGCACGTCGCGAACGCAGCCGGTCGTCGACCTCCAGCGTCGAGCGACAAGACGACCGGGCAGGGAAGTCGCTGTGCTCGCCGGCCAGCCGCCGCAAGAGGTAGGGCGGGATGAACTGACACCGCGTCATCTGCCTCACCGGTCCCGACCGGTGCTGAGCCACGCCAGGAACGACGTCGGCGATGCCCCCGTCTCGATCTGCCCGACGACCTCCGCCGTCATCCACGCCCGAAGCTCACGCAGCCGAGGAGAACAAGCCAACGCCAACAGCTCCCGGCGTTCACTCAGGGTGTCGGCAGCGGTCAGGGTCTCCTCCAGCAGCCGGACGTCGGCAGTCATCGAGCGGGGCACCTCGAGGTCGAACGTCACGAGCTCCTTGCCCTGCGCTGCTGCGTCCAGCACGGCCAGCCGCGCGAGATAACGCGAAGGCGCCAACCGGTCCATCAGGCCGGTGATCACGTCCCCCAGCAGCGCCGTTGTCGGCTTGGCCGCCGCCGTGTCGGAGCCGAGAAGCTGGAACTCTCGGACCAGCTCGTCGAGGTGGTGGTCGAAGGTCAACGCAAGCTCGACGGGGCAGTCGATGATCTCGATCACGCTCGAGTCCGGCGGCGGCACTGCGCCGAGACGCTGCCCGGGCGCGAGGATCGACTCCGGCAACCGGTTGCGTACGGCGTCGTCACCCTCGGCCAGCTCGGCCCAGGTCAACGTGCCACCGGCGGTCCGCTCCACCCCCCAGGCGTCAGCGAGGCTGGCGACGATGACGAGCCCGCGGCCGGTGGCGTGCTCGGTGTCGGCATCGGAGTCGGCGATCCGGGCGTGGCCCGGCGACCGGCCCGACTGCGGTGTGAGGACCTCGATAGGGCGAGCCCCCTCATCCCAGACGCTGATCCGGACGGCGTCCGGCCGCTCGCTCATCACCACCTCGACGTACTCACTGCCGCTGTGCAGAGTTGCGTTCGAAGTGAGCTCGGTCACGCACAGCGCAGCGTCGTCGACCAGCTCCTCGTGACCCCAGTCGTGGAGGCCGTCCTGGACGAAGCGGCGAATGCCCGGGACGCTCGCCGGGTGGGCCGTCAGGCGGAGCCGGAGCTCGCGCCCGACGCCGCCGGTCGATGACATGCGCTTATGATGCCACCGCGCTTGCGGCGAGGGTAACCCCACGTGGTCGCATGTCGACGCACGGCGAGGCCCGTCACGATTCGGGAGCCGCCGTCGCGTCGTCGGCACCCGGCCCGCGTTCGAACCGGGCAAGGGTGATCGCGCCGAGTGCGGTGACGAACAGGGCGCCGACGGCGGCCACGGCCCAGCCTCCACGGACGGCGTCGTCGAGGACGACGATCCCGACCACGGCAGGCGCGAGTGTCTGCATGACGACCACCGGCGCGGTGGCAACGGTGACCGACCCTCGCTGCAGAGCGAGCGAGTACAGCACGAAGGCCAGCCCGCCACTGATCGGCAGCGCGTACGCCGCCGGCGCGTCCCAGAGTGCGGCCGGGGTGTAGCCCGGCAGGATCCGCGCGGCGACACCGCTGCCGGCGAAACCGAGGCCGGCGAGGAACCCGAGCACGGTGGAGGCGAGCGAACTGTGCGAGCGCGCAGCCAGCAGGCCCAGAGCCGCAACCACCACGATGCAGGCATAGAGCCAGCCGACGAAGCCTGGCGGTGGGTCGTCAGTGCCGATGTCTCCGGAGGCACCGGCCAGCACGGCGAGACCGACCGTCACGGCGGCGACCGCGGCCCAGTCCAGCGCGCTGAGCCGCTCCCACAGCAGCCACGTGGCCAGCACAGCCGTGAAGGCCAGGCTCGCCGAGATGGCCGCCTGCGACAGGTAGAGGGGGATCATGCGCAAGGACACGAAGTGCAGGGCGAAACCGACGAGGTTGAGACCGATGGCGAGCACGAACAGCGGTTGCCTCAGCAGCCTCACCAACGTGCCGGGTTGGAAGCCGACGACGGGTTGTCGGCGTACGGCGGTGGCCTGCAGGACAGCCGCGGCCCCGAAGACCGCCGCCGCCGCCAGCGCAGCCACAAATCCCAGCGACATCAGTCCTCGAGGTCGGCAGCGATGGCGGCCCGCGACAACCGCTTGGCCGGCCCCCAGGGCAAGGCCAACGTCAGGTAGAGGGACAGTCCCGCGTAGTAGACCAGGTACGCCAGCGACAGCAGCACCACGACCGGGTTGGGGTCGGGGGCCTGCGCAAGCAGCACGGCGTACGTGATCAGCCAACCGCCGGTGAAGGCGATGTTGAGGGTGCGGAAGAACCGAGTGCGGGAGGGGTAGACATACCGGACCGGCACGAAGACGAGGATCGTGCAGACGACCAGGATCACCGACGTCGTCACCTTGCCCAGGTCGAGCACGAACACGTAGAACGCGACGACGTTCCAGTAGCTCGGGAAGCCCAGGAAGAAGTGGTCAGCCGTCTTCGCGTCGGTTCGGCAGAACTGGTAGCTGGAGGCCAACAGCGGCAGCACCGCCAGCGCGACACCGAAGGCTCCACCCGGGAGACGGTGGGTGACCCAGAGGAGCACCATCGGCGCGAACGCGTACGTCAGGTAGTCGACGATGTCGTCGAGCCGGGCACCGTCGAAGGTCGGGATCGTCTCACTGACCCGCAGCCGGCGGGCGATCATGCCGTCGGTGCCGTCGATGATGAGCGCCGCCAGCGACAACCACAGCGCCCGCTCGACCGCGCCGTCGAAGGCGGCAACCACGATGAGGAAGCCGAAGACCGTTCCGGTGGCGGTATACGCGTGCAGCGCCATTCCGGCCAGACGAAGCCGGGTGGAGGGCACAAACGAGGGGTCGGCTACCTCTCGAGTCGTCAGGGTGACCCCCAGCCGTGATGTCGTGCAGCGCGTTCCGCGCCGGTCACCGAGTCTCCCACATCGCCCGCGCGCTTCCCCGGCGAGACAACGCCGAAGATGCGAAAATCGCCACATGGTCCCCGGGTGCGTGGCGACAGTTCGCCGGTGCTCCGGCCTGACGCGGCGACGCCATGCCTGAGCGGATCACAGAAGTACCGGGGCCCGCCCTCGCAACTCTCACCCAGGACCGCTTCTCGCGCCCGGGCTGGATCTACGAGCGCAAGCTCGACGGGATGCGCGTGCTCGCATCGCGTTCGAGCAGCGAGGTGCGGCTCCGCAGCCGGACGGGCGCCGACGCCGGGAAGAGCTTCCCCGAGCTGGTTGACGCACTCGTGGCGGTCGACGCACCTGACTTCGTCGTCGACGGGGAGGTCGTCGCGTTCGACGGCGCACAGACGAGCTTCGCCCTGCTGCAACCCCGCATGCACGTCAGCAACGCAGCGAAGGCGCGCCGTTCGGGAGTCCGGGTCGTCTACTACCTGTTCGACCTGCTTCATCTCGACGGACACAGCACCCGGGGTCTGCCGCTTCGTGAGCGCAAGGCCCTGCTGCGCGACGTGTTCGACTGGGATGACCCGCTGCGGTTCACCCCCCACCGAGACGCCGACGGGGAGGCGTACTTCGAGCAGGCCTGCCAGCAGGGCTGGGAGGGTCTGATCGCCAAGCGAGCCGACTCGGCGTACCAGTCCGGGCGGACGAAGGACTGGCTCAAGTTCAAGTGCGAGCAGGGCCAGGAGTTCGTGGTCGGGGGCTGGACCGACCCGCAGGGCGCACGCAGCGGCTTCGGCGCGCTGCTGCTCGGGTACTACGACGAGGACGGGGCACTCGTGTACGCCGGTAAGGTCGGGACCGGCTTCAAGACGTCGCTGCTCGCCTCGCTCAGCGCCCGGCTGCGCGCCCTCGAGCGCGAGACGCCGGCGTACGCCGAGCACACGCTGCCGAGCGCACCGGTGTTCAGACGCGGGGTGCACTGGGTGACGCCGAGGCTCGTGGCCCAGGTGGCGTTCAGCGAGTGGACACGCGACGGCCAGCTTCGCCACCCGCGGTTCCAGGGCCTGCGGACCGATAAGCCCGCCGACAAGGTCGTTCGCGAGGTCAGAGGCACCTGAGCGATCCGGTTGCGGCGCAGCGGAGCCCCTCAGCCGGAACTAGCTCTGCAGCGAGGGGTCGGTCTGGGGCTGCGGCGGTGTGTCGATGCTGGGCGGGTCGGACGGTCCGGGTGAGGGCATGATCGGACCGAGGTCGGGGGCCGGCTCGCCGCCGGGGGTGGGCTCGCCAGGTGTGGGTTCGGTCGGGGGCTGCGGATCGATGGTCATACCAGCGCCGTACCCACGCTCGGCCGATCCAACCCCTACACCAGCAGCAGCCCGGCGCCGACGAAGAGCGCACCCACGGTGGCGCCGAGGAACACGCCCACCCAGGCAAGCGCAGGCAGCGGCGTGAGCCGGCCCAGTTGGTCGGCGTCGGACCCCCGCGCGCGGCCGCGCCGGCGCATCACCTGCAGCTCCAGCACCGGCCGGGGTGCGGCCAAGAGCAGGAACCAGGTCACGACGTACGCCGCTGTCACCTGCGCGTCGACGTCCAGCCGCCACGAGACCACGAACAGCGCCACACCGGTCGCCAGCACAACCAGGAAGCCGAAGACGTTGCGGATCTGCGCGAACAACAGTGCCAGCGCGACCAGCAGCAGCCACAACACGGCGACCGCGTGGCGTTGCGACAGCAACCACGCGCAGCCGAGGCCGAGCAGCGCGGGCCCGACGTAGCCGGCCGCGGTCGTCGCGACCATGCCTGGCCCAGTGGGCCGACCCTTCGAAACGGTGACGCCGGAGCTGTCGGAGTGGAGTCGGATGCCTGCCAGCCGGCGACCGCTGAGCATCGCGACGAACCCGTGCGCGCCTTCGTGCACGATCGTGACCGAGTGCCGGGTCAGCGTCCAGGACGGACGGACGGCCACCAGGGCGACGGCGACCACCGCGGTGGCGAGCGCGACACCGTCGTGCGGACGTGCCTGCCGGGCGACGATGCGTTCCCAGACGAGCAGCGCGGCATCCATGCCCCTAGTCTCGTGCGTCGCGGGTCTCGCGGTGCCACATCCGATCCAGGCCGCCGCATCCCGTGCGACGGCCCGGACGCCTACGGCCTGACCATGCGGACGAGCTGGGTATCTGCCTGCTCGGGGTTCAGGTCGAGCTCTCGCACGACCCCAACGCCTGGGGCGTAGAACTTCACCTCGGCAACAGCGCGATCCAGCGTCGTGGTGTCCAGGGTCATGCGGACGCGCCGGTAGTGACCCGCGGGCACGACGGCGCGGGTCGAGAGCTCCAGTACCTTGCCGACGTCTTCAGCGTGGCCGGCGTAGTACTCCTGGCGGTAGGGCACACCGACGCGCGGGCGGGCGAACATCGCGACGCCGGCGACAGCACCGTCGACCCCCGCCTCCCAGGAGCCCTCCCGCGAGACGATGTGACCGTCCTCGTACTCCCTGGTGTTCTCGCCGAGGTACCACACGTTGCCGTGCCGGTCCTGCGCGTACCAGTCGAAGGTGTCCTCGATAACCGCACCGCCGACCTTGACGCTGTCGCGGACGACCGTGGCCTTGATGCCTTCGATCATGCGTGTCCGGTGCAGGACGTGGACGGCGATCCGCTCGTCACCACCGACGTAGAACCATCGGGTGCCCGGGATCCACGGCATGTACGGGTTGGTCACCGTACTGACGAACTGGCTCGGCGGTGGCAGCCGCCGCGTGTGGACCCCGCAGGATCCCCGGCTGTGCTGGTAGTGGTCAGCACGCTGGCCGAGGTGGCGAGAGCCCGCAGCGCTGACCGAACCGTCGGGGTGGGCGGCGGCACCGCCCACCATTGCGAAGACAAGCGCGGATAGCGTCGCGACCGGCCACGACCGGTGCAGGGCTTGAGGCAGCATGGCTACTCCTTCAGACGCAGCCCGCCGACCGGGCTGACGCCTGAGCATGCGCGTCGGTCGCTGAAGCGACCCTGAACGCCGTACCCGGCGCCGCAGCAGCGCCGAGCGATCAGCGGTAGTGCCGAGCCACGTTGGTCTTGGCCGACTCCCCCGCCGTCCAGCTGGTGATCCAGGGTCCGGTGCCTTCGGACGGGTCGACCACGCCGGCCTCCAGCCAAGCCAGGTCCCCGTCGAGCAGCTGGTGCGAGAGCCGACGGTCGACGGCGTCGGTGTTGCTCCACAACGCGTCGAACAACGCCTCGACCCGCAGCCGCGCCTGGGCGCAGAAGACGTCGGCGAGGGCGTACGCCGACTCGCCCTGCCCGGGCTGACCCCGCCGCGCCTCGTCGGCCCGTAGCATCTCTGCGCGCGAGCATGTCGCCGCCATCGCGAAAAGCTCGGCACCGATGTCGACGATGCGGCCGAGGAACGCCTGGCGCTGCTCGAGTCCGGCCTGCCAGCGGCTCATCCCGTAAAACGTCTGACGGGCCAGCTTGCGCGACGAACGCTCGACGTAGCGGACGTGTCGGGCCAGCCGGCCGAACTCGTCGTAGGACCGCGGCACGCTGCCCTTGCCGACCACCAGCTTGGGCAGCCAGCGGGCATAGAACCCGCTGGCCTTCAGGGCGGCCTTGGCCTTCGCGGTGGTGTCGGCGTCCGGGGACGCCAGGTCACCTGCCGCGGCCAGGTGCGCATCGACAGCCTCGCGGGCGATCAGCAGGCGCATGATCTCCGACGACCCCTCGAAGATCCGGTTGATCCGGAGGTCGCGCAGGACCTGCTCGGCCGGCACGGCCCGCTCGCCGCGAGCGGCGAGCGAGTCGGCCGACTCGAAACCACGCCCACCGCGGATCTGCACCAGCTCGTCGGCGATCAGCCAGGCCATCTCGCTCGACCACAGCTTGGCGAGGGCGGCCTCGATGCGGATGTCCTTCGTGCCGGCGTCGGCGAGCTGCGCCGACAGGTCCAGCACGGCCTCGAGCGCAAACGTGGTCGCCGCCATGAACGACAGCTTCGTGGCGACAGCCTCGTGCCGACCTACCGGCTTTCCCCACTGCACCCGCTCGGCGGACCACTCCCGGCCGATCTTGACGCACCACTTGCCGGCAGCGGTGCACATCGCCGGGATGGACAGCCGACCGGTGTTGAGCGTGGTCAGCGCGATCTTCAGCCCCTCGCCCTCCCGGCCGAGCCGGTTCTCGGCCGGCACGCGCACCTGATGGAAGCGCGTGACGCCGTTCTCCAGGCCCTTGAGGCCCATGAACTCGTTGCGGTTCTCGACCGTTACCCCGTCCGCGTGCGCCTCGACGACGAACGCGGTGATGCCTCCGCGCCCTCCTTCGTGCTTGGGCACCGTCGCCATCACCACGAGCAGCTCGGCGATCACGCCGTTGGTGGTCCACAGTTTCACCCCGTCAAGCAGGTACGCCGAGCCGTCCTCGGTAGGCGTCGCGACCGTCGCCAGCCGCGCCGGGTCGGAGCCGACGTCAGACTCGGTGAGCAGGAAGGCGCTGATCGCGCCGTGCGCGCACCGAGGCAGGTACTCCTGCTTCTGCGCCTCTGTGCCGAACATCTTCACCGGCTCCGGCACGCCGATCGACTGGTGCGCCGAGACGAGCGCTCCGA
>JACCVA010000398.1 GCA_013698435.1 Nocardioidaceae bacterium
CGGCTTGGTGGGTGTAGGTGAACTCCGGAACGATCCGCGCACACCGCAGGCATGCCTCATGCGCGCTGATGGTCTTGACCTCGTGCGGGCTGCACTTGGCGAGCTGGCCGAGGCCAGTCAGATGCAGCATCGTGTCGAGGTCCGCATTGCGGTCCGCGAGGAGCGCCGGACCTTCCGGGTCGACCGGAGGCGCAAGACCCGCTCGGTCGGGCACCGCTTCCGGCTGCGCGACCTGCCCCGCGGACGACATCGCGGCGTACGTCGCCGCCAAGACCCGACAGGTGCAGATGAAGCACGTCGGCCAGGTGATCGTGCACGCCTCGGCCGAGAAGGTCGACCAGCGGATTGGCGACTGGACCCAGGGCGCGATCGAGCCGGTCGGCGAGGACCGGTGCCGGGTTCGGATCGCCGCCCGCGGCCCGGAGGAGATCGCCTTCTGGCTCGGCGCGCTCGACGTCGGCTTCGAGGTCGAGGACTCCCCTGCGCTTCGCGGCCGCGGTACGCCGGATCGCCGAGCGCTATGCGTCCGCCGCTGGCTGACCGACAAGCGACACCGGTCGTGCGGCCGCTGCCCGCCTGGCCACGGCGGCGAGCAGGTCGAGCCTGATCAGAGCGCTGAAGGGCTGGATGAACGCCCAGTACGGCCGGAACCTGGCGCGCGCGACGTCGTCCGTGGGCTCACACAGGGTAGCGACCTGCAGATAGGTGCGATGGCCCGGCAGCTCGGTCAGCTGCATGTCCATGCCCAGCTTGAGCCAGCCCGGCTCCGAAAATGCGCGCAGCTCGTCCAGCCCCGCGAACTGTGGGCCGCGCTGCTGGGTGGGCTCCCACACACGCGAGACGAAACCGCTGCAGGCACTGCGGGGCGGGTCTGCGTGGATGGGGTCCGCGACCCCGCCCGGATCCGTGAGTCGGGGATACTTCGAGAGGCGCCGCCACGGGTACCGGGCCAGGATCAGTGGTTTGCTCACCGTCAGGTCCGAGACCCGCAGGTCGAACAGCGCCTCCCACACGCGGCCGGGTGGTGCCGCGATGGCCCGCCCGAAGCAGGAGCCGTACTCGGCATCGGGCAACGCCTCACCGAGCTTCGTCGACTGTATTAGAGACTGAATTCTAGTTTGCATACGCTAAAACTAAGCCTAGTCTCTGCTGATGGCAAGACCTGCGAAGTTCACCAGCGACGAGATCCTCGACGCCGCGCTGATCGCCGTCCGCGAGAACGGCCCGGCGGCCACGATCGCGCAGGTTTCCCGTCTGGTCGGCGCGCCCAGCGGTTCGATCTACCACCGCTTCGGGTCGCGTGAGGAGCTCTTCGTCTCGCTGTGGCTGCGTGCCGTCGACCGTTTCCAGGTCGGCGTCCTGGAAGCCGCCGACCTGCCGGACGCACAGGACGCGCTGGTGGCCGGCGCCGTCCATGTCACCCGCTACTGCCGGGAGAACCCGGCGGAGGCCGTGGCGCTCACGCTCTATCGCCACCAGGCACTCGTGGCGTCGGGGCCACCCGCCTTCGCCGAGCGAGTCCGTACCCTGAACGTCGCCGTCGACGCGGCAACGAAGCGGCTGACCACCCGACGCTACGACCGCTCGAACGCGCGACGCAGGGCGCTCGTCCTAACCGGCTGCCGACAGCTGCCCTACGGCCTGGTCCGGCCGTACCTCGGCGGCGAGGTCCCGTACTGGCTCGACGACGTGGCCCGGGCGGCCTCGACCGCGGTCCTCGCGCTGGGCGACGCGGGCTGACCCGGGTGGTGCGCCGAGCCGGGCCGACCGGCTGGCCATCAGGAGCCGGCCGGATGGTCGGCGAGCCATTTGCGGGCGGCGGTCGGGGAGGCGCGCGCCAGCCACGCGTCGTACACGACCTCGGCGAGCTCGTCGCGGCTGAGCTGACCGATCCGGCAGGTCCGCAACAGCACGGACGTGTGCCCGTTGAAGTGGGGCGTGGTGAAGAAGGGCGTCGACTCGTCGGCGACCAGCGCCTCCTTGTCCGCCTCCGACTCTACCCAGAGCACGACCACATCGTCGTACCGCTCCCCCGTCTC
>JACCVA010000401.1 GCA_013698435.1 Nocardioidaceae bacterium
GGTCGTCGGTGTCTTCCCGGAGGCAGGCATCAGCCGCTCGTTCACGGTGCGGGCCCTCATGCCGGGCGCGGTCGCGCTCAGCCGCAGCACCGGCGCGCCTGTCGTGCTGGTGGCGGTGTGGGGGCCCCAGCGGATCGCCACCGCCGGGCTGCCGATCAGTGTGCGTCGCGGCCGGGCGGTCTCGATCGCGGTGAGCCCGCCGATCACCGTGCCAACGGATGGCAGCGTCCCGGACGCGACGGTCGAGCTCGGCAGACAGCTGCAGCAGCTGGTCACCGGCGTACAGCAACGCCACCGAGATCAGCCCCGAACGGGCCGCCCCGACGACCGGCACCCGGCGCACCTCGGTGGCACCGCACCGACCGCGTCCGACGCAGCCGTCGAGGCCGACGTACCGCGCACGGCGGTGCAGCCCCCGGAAGTCTCCGCAATGTTCTGAGCCGGCCGGCCTACGCAGGCGTCAGCTGGCGGTGTTGATCATGCCCGCGCCGACCGTCACACCGGTGGCTTCGTCGATCAGGATGAACGATCCGGTCGTGCGGTTCTTCTCGTAGGGGTCGCACAGCAGCGGCGACGTGGTGCGAAGCTGCACACGGCCGATCTCGTTGAGCACGAGCTCCTTGGTCTCGAGGTCACGGTGCAGCGAGTTCACGTCGAGGCGGTACTGCACGTCCTTGATCATCGCGCGGGCTGTCCGGGTGGTGTGCTTGATGGACAGCTTCTGGCGGGGCCGCAGTGGTGTCGACGACATCCAGCAGATCATCGCGTCGATGTCCTGGCTGGGCTGGGGCGCGTTCTGCGGTCGGCAGATCATGTCACCCCGGGAGACGTCGACGTCGTCCTCGAGGCGCACCGTCACCGACATCGGCGGGAACGCCTCGTCGAGCTGCTTGTCGAAAAGGTCGATCTCGGAGATCTTCGACGTCATGCCCGACGGCAGCACGAGCACCTCATCGCCCGGCTTGAGCACGCCGCCGGCCACCCGACCGGCGTAGCCGCGGTAGTCGTGGTACTCGTCGGACTTCGGGCGCACGACGTACTGCACCGGGAACCGGGTGTCGACGAGGTCGCGGTCGGATGCCACGTGAACGTTCTCGAGGTGGTGCAGCAGTGACGGTCCGGAGTACCAGTCCATGTCCTGCGAGCGGGTGACGACGTTGTCACCCTTCAGGGCAGAGATCGGGACGATCGTCAGGTCGGGAATCGCGAGCTTGGTCGCGAACGACGTGAACTCGGCGTGGATCTCGTTGAACTTGTCCTCCGAGTAGTCGACGAGGTCCATCTTGTTGACGCAGAGCACGAGGTGGGGCACCCGCAACAAGGAGAGGATGACGGCGTGTCGACGAGACTGCTCGGTCAGCCCCTGACGGGCGTCAACCAGCACCAGGCCCAGGTCGGCGGTCGAGGCTCCGGTGACCATGTTGCGGGTGTACTGCACATGGCCGGGGGTGTCGGCGATGATGAATTTGCGTCGCGGCGTCGCGAAGTAGCGGTAGGCCACGTCGATCGTGATGCCCTGCTCTCGCTCCGACCGCAGGCCGTCGGTCAGCAGCGCGAGGTCGGTGTAGTCGTAGCCGCGCGACTTCGAGGTCATCTCGACCGCCTCGAGCTGGTCCTCGAAGATCGACTTCGAGTCGAGCAGCAACCGCCCGATCAGGGTCGACTTGCCGTCGTCGACGGAGCCCGCAGTGGCGAACCGCAGCAGGTCCATGGATGGTCCGGCCATCAGAAGTAGCCCTCTCGCTTACGGTCTTCCATTGCTGCCTCGCTGAAACGGTCGTCACCACGGGTCTCGCCCCGCTCGGTGACGCGGGCCACGGCGATCTCGCCGATGACGGCGGCGATCGTGTCAGCGTTGGACTCGACGCAGCCGGTCAAGGTGATGTCACCGACGGTGCGGAAACGTACGGTGCGCTCTTCGACTGTCTCACCCCGGCGCAGCGGGTTGTGCTCGCTCTCGCTGTAGAGCATGTTGTCGCGCCGGAACACGCGGCGCTGGTGGGCGAAGTAGATGTTCGGGATATCGATCTCCTCGGCACCGATGTAGTACCAGATGTCGAGCTCGGTCCAGTTCGACAGCGGGAAGATACGCATGTGCTCACCGGCGTGGATGCGGCCGTTGTAGAGAGACCACAGCTCGGGGCGCTGGTTCTTGGGATCCCACTGGCCGAAGTCGTCGCGGTGGGAGTAGACGCGCTCCTTGGCGCGGGCCTTCTCCTCGTCTCGTCGGCCACCACCGAAGGCGGCGGTGAAGCCCTCCTCCTCGATGGCGTGCAGCAACGTGCCGGTCTGCAGCCGGTTGCGACTCGTCTTGCCGTCGTCGACCACGACGCCGTTGGCGATCGCCGCCTCGACGGAGGCGATCACGAGGCGCACGCCGAGGCGGTCGACCCAGTGGTCACGGGTCTCGAGCACCTCAGGAAAGTCGTAGCCGGTGTCGACCTGCAGCACCGGAAAGGGGATCTTGGCCGGGAAGAACGCCTTCTCCGCGAGACGCATCATGACGATGGAGTCCTTGCCGCCGGAGAACATCAGCACCGGCTTCTCGAACTCGGCCGCGACCTCGCGGAAGATGTGGATCGACTCCGCCTCGAGCTCAGCGAGCTGGCTGAGGCGGTAGTCAGCGTGGACGGTCATACGGTGGGGTCTCCTCTGAGCAGTTCCGGGGTTATCCTAGCCACCTGCGACGCCCGTCTTGGACCATCCGCGCTCGACATGTGACGCAGGTGACCGGTATGGCGGCGTACGTGGGCGGCCGCTGGCGGCGCGACCGCGTCAGCGAGGTGCGCGCGTTCTGCTCTTGCGCACCGGTGCTGCTGCGGGGTCCTCGATCTCCGCAACCGTCGGCGTTCCGAACATGGGCAGGCCCGCGCTGCGGCGCAGCAGACCCCACACGAGCGGGACGAGCCCGATCAACGCGATGCCGGCCACCCCGATGAGGATCGGGTGTGTCTCCTCCTCGCCGGCACCGAGGGGTGCCCATCCCGCCTTGTCGAGCAGGGCGAGGCCCGACATCGTCAAGACGACCACGATGGCCCGCCGGATCACCGACTGCGGCACGCGCGGTGCAATCTTGGCGCCGATGATCGTGCCGGGCACCGAGCCGATGATGAGCGGGATCGTGATCCCCCAGTCGAGGCCGTGGGCGATGATGTTCGACACCGCGG
This sequence comes from Nocardioidaceae bacterium, assembly GCA_013698435.1. GTDB lineage: Bacteria > Actinomycetota > Actinomycetes > Propionibacteriales > Nocardioidaceae > JACDHG01. The sequence goes on from JACCVA010000401.1 coordinate 3,168, forward strand.
CGGACAGCACCAGCGGGACCGCCTGCACCAGGTCGGTACCGACGAGCTTCACCGCCGACAGCGTCGGGTAGAGCATGAGTAGCGCGACCATGATCACCGAGCCCGACCCGACCGATGTGATCCCGACCAGCAGGCCGCCGAGTGCCCCGACCAAGATCGTGGGAAGCGGGCGTACGACCGGGTCACCTTCACCGGGGTGGCTCCCGTCGCTGACCCGCCGCAGCTGGATGTAGAGCCGCAACGCGTACGTCGCCGCCGCGAAGAGCAGCGCGAAACCGATGCAGAGCTTCAGAGTGTTCTCGAGGTCGGCGCCGGGAGCTATCCAGCCGATGAGGTGTGGACCGAGGAACGCCATCGGCACGGATCCGACGATGAGCCAGCCCGCCAGGCGGAGGTTCGGGGAGCCCTCCCGCCAGTGCACGATGGCGCCGCCCGACTTGTAGACGGCGGCTGCGGTGAGGTCGGCCGTCACGACCGTCGACGCGTCACCGACACCGAGGAAGATCAGCGCAGGGGTCATCAACGCCCCGCCACCCATACCGGTGATGCCGACCACGACCCCGACGATGAACGCCGCGATGGCGGTCTTGATCTCGAGACCGTGGGCGCTGAACCAGCCCTCAGCAAGCAGTTGCTGTCCCGCGTTGAGCACGTGTCCTCCGGTCAGGGGTTGAGCCAGCCCTCAGAGATGAGCGCAGTCAAGATTTCGTCCGAGCATACTGCTATATCTCTATCGGTTGTGTCGATTTTGATGGCATCAGTCGGTGGTTCGTACGGCGACGATATCCCCGTGAAGTCGGGGATCTCGCCAGCCCGTGCCTTCGCGTAGAGACCTTTGCGGTCCCGGCGCTCGCACTCCTCCAGCGGCGTGGAGACGTGGATGAGCACGAACCCCCCGCCGGCGCGGCTCGTCATCCGGCGTACCTCCGCCCGGGTGGCGTCGAACGGGGCGATGGGCGAGCACACCGCCACCCCGCCATGGCGCGAGATCTCGGCCGCCACGAAGCCGATCCGCACGATGTTCGTCTCGCGATCCTTCCGGCTGAAGCCCAGGCCCTCGGACAGGTGGTGGCGCACCACGTCGCCATCGAGAGAGGTGACGGTGCGCTCGCCGCGCTCGAGGATGTGGTCGACGAGGGCCCGAGCAAGCGTCGACTTGCCCGAGCCGGACAGTCCGGTGAAGAAGATGACGAGGCCCTGCCGGTGGCGCGGCGGACGGTCGCCCTCGACGATGGAACGGATCGTCTCGGGGGGCTCGCCGGTCGGTTCGGCCGGCAGGGCGAGGTCGACGGTGCCGTACGCCTCGGCTACCGAGCTCAGCAGCGCCGCGTTGGCGTCGCCGTGGTCGGCCACCGGTACGGCGACGACCCTCGCGTCCGGCCCGATGAGGTCAGCGGCGGCGAGGCCGGCACGCACGAGCGCCGGGGCAGAGAGCCCGCGGGGCATGTCATGCCCCACGCACGTCAGCAGCAGCGGTGTCCTGCCGGTGGATGCGGCGACCTCGCGGATGGCGCTGAGGTCGTCGCCGGTGAGTGCACGCGTCACCATCACGGCACTCAGCTGGTCGCGCGGGGTGTCCGCGTGCACCTGGTCGGGTGACAGGTGCAGCCGCCGGAACGGCCCGAACTCGTTGTGTGCCAGCCGCTCGACCGGCCCCGCGACACCGAGCAGATCGGCGTCCTCCGGGGTGCTGGCGTCGTACGTCGACTCCACCGTCAGCCTTCCGAGCGGCGCCCCTTCGGGGTCGATCAGGTCGAGCGTGCCGACGCCGATCGCGACCTCGGCCGTCTCCCGGCGTACGTGCAGGGTGATCGGCGCGTTCGTGCCGGGGCTCGCCGACGGGTCCACGAATCCGCGCAGCGGCGGGATGGCGCCGTCGAGGAGCAGGTCGAGGTCGTCGATCTCACGCTGAGTCGGGGTCCACTGGGGGATCGAGACGTTGCGATCGGACACGGGGCGATTGTGCCATCTCATGCGCACGCGGTGCGGTGCCAACGGCGGATGAGCAGCGGAGTCGCAGGTACGCTGCGGCACGTGCCTGCCCAGCAGATTCTCGTCGACATCGTGCGTTCCGGGTTCGTGGAGGGCCATCACCGCGGGTCGATCGTGGTGCTCACCGCCGACGGGGCGGTGGACTGGGCGGTCGGCGAGGTTGACGAGCCGATCTATCCGCGGTCCAGCAACAAGCCCATTCAGGCGGTCGGGATGCTGCGTCTGGGTCTTGACCTCCACGACGAGCTGCTCGCGCTGGCGTCGGCGA
>JACCVA010000406.1 GCA_013698435.1 Nocardioidaceae bacterium
CGTCGATGAGGACTGGTCGATCCCACGGGCGGCGGAGCGTTACGACGTGTCGTGGCGCACCGCGAAGAAGTGGGCCGATCGGTACCGCTGTGAGGGACCGGCGGGGATGGTGGACCGGTCCTCGCGACCCCACCGGCAACCGAACCGGACCCCGACCCCCGTGGTCCGCAAGATCGTGCACCTGCGGTGGAAGCAGCGGCTGGGCCCGGTCGAGATCGGCGACCGGCTCAACATGGCGTCCTCGACCGTGCACGCGGTGCTGGTGCGGTGCCGGCTCAACCGGCTCACCCATCTCGACCGCGCCACACCGGCGAGCCGATCCGCCGCTACGAACACGAGCACCCGGGCGACCTGGTGCACATGGATGTGAAGAAGCTTGGCCGCGTCCCGGACGGCGGTGGCTGGCGCTACGTCGGCCGAGAACAGGGCGGAAGGAACCGCGCGGCCACCTCTGCCCGGACCGGTGCGCCGAAGAGCAAGTACCGGCAGCCGCTGATCGGGACCTGCTTCGGGCACACGGTCATCGACGACCACTCCCGGGTCGCCTATGTCGAGGCCCGCGATGATGAGACCAAACAGACCGCGACCGAGGTGCTGCGCAACGCGGCCGGGTGGTTCGCCGCCCGCGGGGTGACTGTTCAACGCGTGTTGACCGACAACGGCGGCTGCTATCGGTCGTTCCTGTGGCGTGACACCTGCGCCGAGCTCGGCATCACCCCGAAGCGAACCCGGCCCTACCGGCCCCAGACCAACGGCAAGATCGAGAGGTTCCACCGCACCCTGGTCGAGGGCTGGGCGTTCAAGAAGTACTACAACTCCGAGTCAGCACGGCTCGCCGCCCTGCCAGCATGGGTCCACGAGTACAACCACCACCGGCCCCACTCGGCCATCGGGAAGCACTCACCCATCACGAGGTTGAACAACCTGGCTGGGCATCACAGCTAGTCGGCCATCGACGCGCGTGCGCCCCGGCCGCTTGGAGCGTCACCGGGTAGCGCCGTGTAGCGTGCTGTCACCTCCGGTCGACTGTGCCCGAGGAGTTGCTGAACCGCCAGAAGGTCACGCTCGGCGGCGTAGGCGGTCGTGGCGAAACGGTGGCGCAGTTTGTGCCCGGACCACCCTGCACCGAGCAGACGCCTAAGTGTGACACCGACCTACTGCGCCGACAGGTGGCCGTCCTCTCGGCCGGGGAACACGTAGCCAGACGGCAGCGCTAAGCGATTCGACTCGGTCGTCTGCCAGTCCGCAGATAGTCCGCAAGAAGTCCGCAACACGCCGCGTACAGCCGTCACTTGCCAACGACTATCAACAGTGTGTTTCAGCAGGTCAGAGCGTGTTTCAGCAGGTCAGAGCACATGTGGTCACGACTACTTCAAGAAGTCGGGGACGTCGAGGTCCTCGTTGTCGTCGAACGGGATCGGGCGCGGCTGCTTCGCCGGCGACTGCGGCTGTCTGGCCTGATCCGGCCGCGTGTCTGGCTGCCGCGCGGCCGCGTTCGCGGGTGGTGGTGGCTGCGCCTGCCCTTGCGACTGGGTTTGTGCCTGGCCTTGCGACTGGCCCTGCGACTGGCCCTGCGCAGATGTGTCACGTCGCAGCGCGGGCTGGGACTGGTCGCGCCGCTTCGGCATACCGCCGTCGAACCCCGCAGCGATGACCGTCACGCGCACCTCGTCACCGAGCGCGTCGTCGATGACCGCACCGAAGATGATGTTGGCCTCGGCGTGTGCGGCCTGCGACACGAGTGCGGCAGCCTCGTTGATCTCGAACAGTCCCAGGTCGGAACCTCCAGAGATCGACAGCAGCACGCCGTGCGCGCCGTCGATGGAGGCTTCCAGCAGCGGGCTCGACACGGCCATCTCCGCCGCGACGACCGCTCGGTCGTCACCGTTGGCGCGGCCGATGCCCATCAGCGCTGAGCCGGCGTTCGACATGACGGACTTGACGTCAGCGAAGTCGAGGTTGATCAGTCCGGGCGTCGTGATGAGGTCGGTGATGCCCGAGACGCCTTGGAGCAGGACTTGGTCGGCCTGCTTGAAGGCATCGAGCACGCTGACACTGCGGTCGGAGATGGAGAGCAGGCGATCGTTCGGGATGACGATGAGGGTGTCGACCTCTTCGCGTAGGGCGGCGATACCCTCTTCGGCCTGGTTCGCGCGGCGCCTGCCCTCGAACGCAAACGGACGCGTGACGACACCGATGGTCAGCGCTCCGAGCGAGCGAGTGATCCGCGCTACGACGGGAGCGCCGCCGGTGCCGGTGCCGCCACCCTCGCCGGCCGTCACGAACACCATGTCTGCGCCCTTGATGACCTCTTCGATCT
>JACCVA010000430.1 GCA_013698435.1 Nocardioidaceae bacterium
AGGCTTCGGCGATGCCCCTGACGATCGCCGCGATCCGGGATGGGTCGACGGAGCCCGCGGCGATGTAGTCGGTCATGAACAACGGCTCTGCGCCGCAGACGACGAGATCGTCGACGAGCATCCCCACTAGGTCGAAGCCGATCGTGTCGTGCACGTCCATCGCTTGTGCCACCGCCACCTTCGTGCCCACGCCGTCCGCGCTCGTGGCCAACAGCGGTCGGCGGTACGCCTTCAACGCCGAGGCATCGAACAGACCCGCGAAGCCGCCGATACCGCCGACGACCTCGGGCCGTCGGGCCTTGTCGACCCACGGCCGCATCAGGTCGACAGCCTTGTCCCCCGCCTCGATCGAGACACCGGCAGCGGCGTACGCCGACGTATCCGGACTGTTCGTCGTGCGGGTCATGTGTCGGTCCACCTCGTCGATCAGGGGCGGTTGAGGGCATCGGCTGCGCCGGCCCCGGTCAGCGCGACGGCGAGACCGTCGGGACCGAGGGGGGCGTCGAGCGTGGCCTCGAGCAGGTGCTTGCCGAGGAACTGCGGCTCCGGCAACGCGACCGGATAGACGCCGTCGAAACAGGCGCGGCACAGGTCACCCTTGGCCAGCTCGGTGGCGGCCACCAGCTCGTCAAGGTCGACGTACCCAAGGCTGTCGGCGCCGATCGAGCGGCAGATCTCGTCGACGGTCATACCGTTGGCGATCAGCTCAGCGCGAGTCGCGAAGTCGATGCCGTAGAAGCAAGGCCACTTCACCGGGGGGCTGCCGATTCGCACATGCACCTCCCGGGCGCCTGCCTCGCGAAGCATCCGCACCTGTGCGCGTTGGGTGTTGCCGCGCACGATGGAGTCGTCGACGACGACGAGGCGCTTGCCTTCGACGACGTCGCGCAGGGGATTGAGCTTCAGCCGGATGCCGAGCTGGCGGATCGTGTTGCTCGGCTGGATGAACGTGCGGCCGACGTAGGAGTTTTTCACAAAGCCTTGGCCGTAAGGGATTTTGCTCTCCTCGGCGTACCCGATCGCAGCCGGCGTGCCGGACTCGGGCACGGGGATGACGAGATCGGCGTCGACGGGGAACTGCCGTGCCAGCCGGCGTCCGATCTCGGTGCGCACGCTGTGCACACGCCTGCCGCTGATCAGCGTGTCGGGGCGCGCAAGGTAGACGAACTCGAACAGACATCCCTTGGGCACGGCCTCGGCGAAGCGCCGGGTGCGAAGACCGTTCTCGTCGACAGCGACCAGCTCGCCAGGCTCGACCTCGCGGACGAACGAAGCGCCAACGATGTCGAGTGCCGCAGTCTCCGACGCGACGACCCAGCCGCGCTCGAGCCGCCCCAGCACGAGCGGCCTGATGCCCTGCGGGTCGCGGGCGGCGAACAGTGTGCCCTGGTCCATGAAGACGAAGCTGAACGCGCCCCGCAGCTTGGGCAGCACTTCGGCCGCGGCGTCCTCGAGGCTGCGGTCCGGGTAGGACGCGAGCAGTGAGGTGACGAGGTCGGTGTCGGTGGACGCTGCCGACGTCGATGCGGGGACGTCGAGGAGGGCGCCACTGTGGTCACGCTGGTCGACCAGGCCCGCGAGCTCGCTGGTGTTGGTCAGGTTCCCGTTGTGGCCGAGTGCGATGGAACCAGTCGGTGTCGGTCGAAACGTCGGCTGCGCGTTGTGCCAGACGCTCGCACCGGTCGTCGAGTAGCGCGAGTGCCCGATCGCGAGGTGTCCCTTGAGCGAGCTGAGGGTGGGCTCGTCGAACACCTGCGAGACCAGTCCCATGTCCTTGTAGACGAGGATCTGCCTGCCGTTGCCGACGGCGATGCCTGCGGACTCCTGTCCACGGTGCTGGAGAGCGTAGAGACCGAAGTACGTGAGCTTGGCGACCTCTTCGCCGGGCGCCCAGACACCGAAGACGCCACAGGCGTCTTGGGGTCCACGATCGTGCGGGTCAAGGTCTTGGGTCAGCCGCCCATCTCCGCGAGGCACGCGCCTCAGTCTAGGTGGACTCGGTCGGTGTCCCCAATCGCCCCGCTCCAGCAAGACGTTCGGCGTTTGCCATGTGAACAATCCAGCTGGCTTGTTGACATGGCAGATCTGCCGTGCGAACAGTGCAACTGCCATGGGGACTTCGTACGCCGGGGCCGGCGAGCTCGGCGTACGCCGGGGCAAGCATGACTTGGGCGTGCGCCGGGCCGACCCGGACTGCCGTCGACGCCGCCCGTGTCCTGGCCTCAGGTGAGGGGCAGCAGCGGCGTCAGGTCGGACCGCTCCCCGGAGGCACGGACCCGACCCGCCGCCTGGGCCTGAGCGAACGTCAGGCGGCCACTCGCCAGCGCCAGCCAGGTGTCTGCGTCGGTCTCGACGACCGCAGGGGGCGTGCCGCGTGTGTGCCGGGCACCGTCGACGCACTGGACCGCCGCGTACGGCGGCACGCGCACCTCGACGCTCTTGCCCGGTGACCGCTCGGCCAGCACGGCGAGGAAGTGCTTCACCGCGTCGCGGATGTCGTCGCGCCGCGGCTCTCCAGCCAGTTGCGCCACCTCGAGCCGGCCGAGCAGCAGCGCCAGCTCATCAGACGGAAGAGGTCGCAGTCGTACCGGCACCCCGCAAGCCTATGCGTCGGCGTACGCCCGCGACTGTCGCAATCGGGTAGCGCCACCCATCTACCAGGCTCGGACAGTCAGGCGCCAAGTGCCGCGGGGAGGGTTGCCGACCAGGCCGCGCGCAGCTCGGTCAACGGCAGGAGGAACTGCCCCTCCACCTCGAGCGCCGCATCGGTTCCGCGGCCGACGGTCACCCCGATCGCGGCGCAGGCCA
>JACCVA010000441.1 GCA_013698435.1 Nocardioidaceae bacterium
GAGGTCGAGACCGTCGGCCGTGGTGAGAGTAAGCGCCTCCCGCCGCGCCGGCAGGACGGAGTTCGGCCTGATGCGCTGCGGTTCGCGCTCGGGTCCGGGCATGCTCAGCGGTCGGAGTAGTCGCGGAAACCGCGGCCGGTCTTGCGACCCAGGTAGCCGGCGGTCACCAAGTGCTCGAGCAGGGGTGCGGGGGCAAACCCGGGCTCGCGAAACTCCAGGAAGAGCGTGCGCTGGATAGCCAAGGAGACGTCGTTGCCGACGACGTCGAGCAGCTCGAACGGGCCCATCGGCAGTGCACATCCCTCCTTCATTGCGGTGTCGATGTCGTCGGCGCTCGCGTAGTGAGCCTCGAGCATGCGGACGGCGTCATTCAGGTACGGGAAGAGCAGCGCGTTGACGATGAAGCCGGCGCGGTCGCCGCACGACACGGGGTGCTTGCCGATGGCGGTGCACAACGCTCGGACCGTCTCGACGGCGTCGGCGTCGGTGGCGACCGTCGAGACGACCTCCACCAGCTTCATCAACTGAGCCGGGTTGAAGAAGTGCATGCCCACGACGTCGCGCGGGCGGGCGGTCACTGACGCCAGCTCGATGACGGGTAGGGACGATGTCGTGGTCGCCAAGATCGCGTCGTCGCGGCAGATCTCGTCGAGGTTCTCGAACAGCGCCGACTTGGCGGCGAGGTCCTCCGCTATCGCCTCGATGACGAGGTCGACGCCGGCGAGGTCGTCGAGGGTGGTGGACCCGTGCACGCGTGCCAGCGCGGCGTCGCGCTCGTTTCGCTCCAGCTTGTTGCGCTGGACGGCCTTCTCGAGGCTGCGGGTGACGGCGGCGCGGACGTTTGCGACCTTGTCACGGCTCCGGGTGACGTAGGTGACGTCGTAGCCGGCCTTGGCGAAGACCTCGACGATCCCGGTCGCCATGGTGCCCGAACCGACGACGCCGACCGATGCGATCTCCCGGCGGAACTGCGGCGCGGAGTCGCTGGTCGGGGTCTCCTTGTCCGCGACGACGACCGGGCTGTCGGACGCCTCGTAGGTGTAGAAGCCGCGGCCGGTCTTGCGGCCGAGCAGGCCCGCCGTGACCAGTTGCTTCAGCAGGGGGCTGGGCGCGTGCAGCCGGTTGCGGCCCTGCAGGTACATCGTGTCGAGGATCTCGTACGCCGTGTCGAGGCCGATCAGGTCGAGCAGCGCCAGCGGCCCCATCGGGTAGCCGCAGCCGAGCCGCATGGCGGCGTCGATGTCCTCCCGGCTGGCGTAGTTGTTCTCGTACATCGACACCGCGTGGTTGAGGTAGCCGAAGAGCAGTGCGTTGGCGATGAAGCCGGCCTTGTCGCCTACGGTCACGGGGTTCTTGTCGAGGGCACGCGCAAGGCCCTGCACGTCCTCGACCACATCGGGCTCGGTGACGACGGTGCGGATCACCTCGACGAACCGCTGCACCGGCGCCGGGTTGAAGAAATGCATTCCGATGACCCGGCCCGGTCTGGACGTGCCCGCCGAGATCTCGGTGACGGACAACGAGGACGTGTTGGTGGCGAGCACGGCGTCCGGGTGGACGATCTCATCGAGCTGCTGAAACACCGACCTCTTCAGGTCGAGCCGTTCGACCACCGCCTCGACGACGAGCTGGCAATCCTTCAGGTCCGCGAGGTTCGTCGTCAGCGTGAGCCGGTCGAAGACCGCCTGCTGCTCGCTCTCAGCGAGCTTGCCACGCTTCTTGGCCCGGTCTGTCGAGTGCTCGATGTGGGCGCGGCCGCGCTCCACCTGCTCCTCACCCTGCTCGACGCCGACGACGTCGAAACCATTGCGGGCAAAGACCTCTGCAATCCCGGCTCCCATTGTGCCAAGGCCCACGACGCCGATCGTGCTGAACTCTCGTGACATGCAGGCGAGTCTCCCACGCCCCCCGGCGTGCCAGCCAGGTCGGGATAGGGTCGGGCGTTGTGAGACTCGTGGTGGCCCGGTGCCAGGTCGACTACGCCGGTCGACTCACCGCGCATCTGCCGATGGCAACCCGGCTGCTGATCGTCAAGGTCGACGGGTCCGTGCTCGTCCACTCCGACGGTGGCTCCTACAAGCCTCTTAACTGGATGTCGCCGCCGTGCACGCTTGTCGAGGGCATGGATGCAGGCGGTCAGGTCGAGTGGGTGGTCGAGGCCAAGAGCGGTGACACGCTGCGGATCGTCATCGACGAGGTGCTGAGCGACTCGGCGTACGACCTCGGCACCGACCCCGGGCTGCAGAAGGACGGCGTGGAGAAGCACCTGCAGGAGCTGCTGGCCGACCACCCGTCGTCGCTTGGCGACGGGCTCAGCCTCGTACGCCGGGAGTTCCCCACCGCCGTCGGACCGGTCGACCTGCTCTGCCGCGACGGCCTGGGTGCCAGCGTGGCAGTCGAGATCAAGCGCCGCGGAGACATCGACGGGGTCGAGCAGCTGACCCGATACCTCGACCTGCTGAACCGTGACCCGATGCTGTCGCCGGTGCGGGGAATCTTCGCCGCACAGGAGATCAAGCCGCAGGCTCGCGTACTCGCAGTCGACCGCGGCATCGCGTGCGTCACCGTCGACTACGACGCCCTGCGCGGGATGGACGACCCGACGGCTCGCCTGTTCTAGCAGAGCCGAGGAGCCGGGCGCCGCAAATTCGGTGGTGGTCCGACAACTTGTCGTAGCACGATGGGCCTGTGCGCAAGATCTACTTCGACGAGCGAGTCGCCGCCAGGTATGACGCGAGCTCGGCGGACATGTTCGAGCCGGCCGTCCTGGAGCCGGCGGTCGACTTCCTCGCCGAGCTGGCCGGCGACGGCCCGGCCCTCGAGCTGGGTATCGGCACGGGTCGGGTGGCGCTCCCGTTGAGCCGGCGCGGCATCCAGGTGCACGGCATCGAGCTCTCGCCGGCGATGGTCGAGCAGCTGCGGGCGAAACCTGGTGCAGAGGACATCGACATCACGATCGGCGACTTCGCCGACACGCACGTCGGCCACGACTTCAGCCTGGCGTACCTGGTCTTCAACACGATCACCAACCTGACCACGCAGGACGACCAGGTGGACTGCTTCCGTAACGTCGCTGAGCATCTGCGACCCGGCGGTTGTTTCGTGATCGAGGTGTTCGTTCCGATCCTCCAACGCTTGCCACCGGGGGAGGTCTTCCGCATCTTCCATCGCAGTCCCGGCAGGCTCAGCTTCGACGAGTACGACGTCGTCACCCAGATCTTGCACTCCCACCACTACTGGTTCGACGCCGAAAGCTACGAGGTCACCTCCGCGCCCTACCGTTACGTATGGCCTTCGGAGCTGGACCTGATGGCACGACTCGCCGGCATGCGGCTGCGCGAGCGCTGGAACGACTGGGCGCGCCGACCCTTCACGAGTGAGAGCGCCTCGCACGTCTCGGTCTGGCAGAAGCAGGCCTGATCCAAGAGCCCCGGTCAGAACCCGAAGTCGCCACCACCGAAGTCGCCGCCGCCGTCCCAGCCACCGCCGTCACCGCTGGCCGAGTAGTCGCCACCGTCACCACCGCCACCGTCACCACCGCCGCTGTCGCCACCGTCACCGCCGGAGTCTCCCGAGTCCTGGCCGTCGCTGTAGCCCTGGTCGTAGCTGCCGTCGAAGCCCCCACTGAACACCATGCCCATCATCGTGCCCATGAACAGGGCCGGCATGATTCCCGAGGCGGCGAAGTAGCCCGCGGTCCAGGGAGCGTACGCCGGACCGGCCTGCCAATAGGGCACGCGCTGCGCCCCCAGCATCACCTTGCGCGAGTCGGGTTCGGCGCCCCGCTCGACCCGTTCGGCGTCGAGGGCACACGCCGGCACGTCACGCGGGGCGCCTCGTTCGGGCGTCCACAGCACGTCGCGGGCCGACGGGCCGTGCTGGGGGTTGAAGAAGCACGGCGGGCGGCGAGCCGGCAGCTCTTCACCGGCGACCCGGGCACGCACACAGGCCACGGCGTAGCGGCCGTCCTCGAGAATCTCGGCGACGTGCCTGATCTGTTCGCCCTCGGTGACCGCGTCGAGCGACTGCTTGGCATCGTCGTAGTCGTCGAGTGCACGCTGGTAGTCCTGCCGGGTGCCTTCGTCGAGCTCGTTGCCCGCCAGCTCCGAGTCGAGCCGCTGGAGCTCCTCACCGAACTGGGTGACGTCCTCGTCGGCGGTCTGCTTGACACCCGCGAGCTCGTGCGCGGCCGTCTCTCGTTGCTGATCAGCGAGCTTCTTGCGGTTCTGGCTGCTGACGAAGGCGAGCACCCCGAGCACCACCAGCGCTATTAGCAGGAACGTCACGACAGTCCTCTCCACGCAGAGCCCGCTGGACCAGCGGTGATGCCCAGCCTACGGGGTGTCCGTTACCCACATCTGGCTGAGAAATTGCAGGTCCCCCGGTTAGCGACGTGCTTACGGGGTAAATATCAGCAACCCGATGGAAGGAATTTTCATGACCACACCTCACGACCCCCTGACCCCGGGCGGCCCGACCTACCCGCCCGGTGCATTCTCGCCCACCGAGACGACCGTGCCGCCGATGCCACCCACCGGCGTCGGCAACGTCTCGGACTCCGCGTTCTCAGGCGACTCCGCGGACTCCAGTGGGTCGGTGACGGACACCGCGCGTGACCAGGCCCAGCAGGTCAAGGACAGCGCCGCCGACGCGACGTCGCAGGTGGCGCAGACCGGCAAGGAGCAGGTACGCCAGGTCACCGACGACGTGCGAAGCCAGGCCAAGCAGCTCGCAGGCGAGACCAAGAACCAGCTGACCGAGCAGGCCAGCTCTCAGCGCGACCGGGCCGTCTCAAGCCTGCGGTCGCTCGGCGACGAGCTCAGCAGCATGTCGCAGAGCTCCGAGCAGTCGGGCGTCGGCACCCAGCTCGCCCGTGAAGGTTCCGACCTGACCCACAAGGCGGCGAACTTCTTGGAGCAGCGCGATCCGACACAGCTACTGGACGAGGTGCGCAACCTGGCTCGACGCAGGCCCGGAGCCTTCCTCATCGGCGCCGCGGTGGCCGGCGTCGTCGCCGGCCGGCTGACGCGGGGCGCAGCCAGCGCCCGCTCGGACGACTCCTCGGGACAGCAGGCGGCCGACATGTACCCGCCGGCCCCCGCCTACGGCGGCACCTATGCCGGCGCACAGGTCGACCCGCTCGCGGCCGGCGTGAGCGTCCCGGGCAGGACAACGGCATCGTCTAGCCCCTCGGTGGCAGGCTTCGACGAGCCCGCTCCGATCCTGGAGGAGCCCTACGGCGAGCAACCTCCTCCGGCCGGCTACTCAGGACAACGTGGGGGCATGGCATGACCTCGACCCCCCCGGGCGCACACAGCGCCACTGGTGCTTCCCGCGCCGCGCCGAGCGAGTCTCCCGAATCGGAGGAACAGTCTCTCGGCGGCATCGTGTCGCGGATCTCCAGCGACTTCTCCCAGCTCGTCCGCCAAGAGATCGAGCTGGCAAAGCTGGAGATGAAGGAGGAGGGCAAGAAGGCGGGCAAGGCAGCCGGCATGCTCGGCGGCGCGGCGTTCGCCGGGTGGATGTTTGCCATCTTCGCCTCCGCAACCTTGATGTGGGCGCTCAACCACCTGATGGACATTGCCTGGGCAGCGCTCATCGTGGCCCTGCTATGGGGAGTGGCGGCCGCCGTACTCGCCATCCAAGGCCGCAACAAGATGCGCGAAGTCAACCCCAAGCCCGAACAGACCGCAGAGACACTCAAGGAGGACGCACAATGGCTCAAAGCCCAGAAGAGGTAAGGCGTGAAATCGAGGCGACGAGGCAGGACCTCAGCCGCGACGTCGACGCACTCAACGACAAGGTGAGTCCGAGCCGCATCGCCGAGCGGCGAGTGGGTGCTGCCAAAGAGAAGGTGGGCTCGCTCAAGGAGCGGGTGATGGGCTCGGCATCCGGCACCTCGTCGATGACCGGCGCGGCAGGCTCAGCCGGCTCCGCGGTGACGGGCGCCGTCAGCGCCGGCCCGGACCTGGCGCGCCGACGTACCGAGGGCAACCCGCTCGCCGCGGGACTGGTCGCGTTCGCCGCCGGTTGGCTGGTGTCGAGCGTGCTTCCTGCCTCGAAAGCCGAGGAGCAGGCAGCTGAGGCGCTGCAGGACAAGGCCAGCGACCTCGCCGAGCCGGCCAAGCAGATGCTCTCCGAGGCGGCCACCGAGATGAAGGACAACCTTCAGGGTCCCGCCCAAGAGGCAGCCCAGTCGGTCAAGGAAAGTGCCACGGACGCGGCCGCCACGGTCAAGCAGGAAGGCACCTCCGCCGCCCAGTCGGTGAAGGAGGATGCCCAGAGCTCGACCCAGGAAGTCAAGGACGCCCACCAGTCGGGTGGGACCTCCAGCTCTGGAAGTGCGTTCTGACGTCGGCAACCCACCACCCGGCCCCCTCCACCAGCGACGTACCTGGTGCGGACGCCACCACGCCGCGGGCCATCCCGGCCCGCGGCTGGTGGCAGGTCACCAAGCGCGCCTGGGCGGAGGCGAAGACCGACCAGGTGCCGCTGCTGGCCGCCGGTGTCGCCTTCTTCGGCTTCGTGTCGCTGTTTCCCGCCATGATCGCCGCCGTGATGACCTATGGGTTGGTGGCCGATCCTCGCCAGATCCGCGACCAGGTCAGCAGCGTCACCGACGCCATGCCCAAGAACGCGAGGGGTCTGGTGATGGACCAGATCGGCAGCCTCACCTCGACACCCCAGCAGTCCCTGGGGATCGGGTTGGTCGTCGCCTTGGCCTTGGCGCTGTGGAGCGCGTCGGGAGGCGTCGGTTATCTCATCTCCGCCGTCAACCTCGCCTACGACGAGGAGGAGACCCGCGGTTTCGTACGCCGCAAGAGCCTCGCGCTGGGACTCACCCTCGGCGCCATCGTCTTCGCGCTGGTGGGGATCGCCTTGGTCGCGGTTGCCCCGGCCGTCTTCGACTCCCTGGGACTGTCGACCATCGGCCGGGTGATCGCTGAGGCGCTGCGGTGGCTTGTCCTGCTCCTGGTCGTCGTCATCGCGTTGGCGTTCGTGTTCCGGGTGGCGCCTGACCGGGATGCACCGAAGTTCGCCTGGGTCAGCACCGGCGCCGTGGTGGCGACCGTGATCTGGCTGGTTGCCTCGCTCGCCTTCTCCTTGTACGTCGACAACTTCGGCAGCTACGGCAAGACCTACGGAAGCCTCGCGGCAGTCGTCGTACTGCTGCTCTGGCTGTGGATCACCTGCTACATCGTGCTTCTGGGAGCCGAGATCAACGCCGAGAGCGAAGCCCAGACGGTGGTAGACACGACGAAGGGGCCGTCAGAGCCGCTCGGGGAGCGAGGCGCCGTGAAGGCCGACGCCCATCCGCCGGCCGAAGGGGAAGCCGAGAAGGACGCCGAGGCGCGGCGGCACTGACCTTCGCGGGCATTTGCGGCTCTTCACAGTTGAGGGTGTAGAGCCCCTTTCGTATCGTCGCATTCGGTATAGCAGGAGTCGGGTACGAAAGCGTCCGGGACGTTCACGCGGCCTTTGTTCAGGCACGGAGCAGCCGGTCTGACATCAGCGCGCCGGACCACTACGTCTGGTGTTCGGATGTACCGCTCGACCCGAGCGACGAGCATGAGTGGGAAGGCTGCGTGATCGTGGAGGAAGGCAGCGGCCGGGATGGCAAGTAGACATCGACAGGCGTCTCGAGTCGTGGGCTCGGCCGGGCCAAGTTAGTCAGTGACGGACGTCGATGCCATGGCGATCGAGGGCTTCTCTCATCGTCCTGAGCAACCCGTCGCGCACCAGGCGCCCGTTCGGGAAGTCATCGTCCCGGCCCGCTCGCCACGCGGCGACCATCGCAAGCATGAGGATCCGGCAGTCTCGAAGTAGGAGTGGATCGGCTAGGGCGTACTGGTCGCCGACTTCGTCGGGTGCATGCGCGATGTCGAACTCCACGGGCCCGTAGCAACACGTCTCGAGGTCGATGAACCGCATGCCGCCCGTCGTCCTTAGCAGGTTGCCGGCATGCGGTTCGCCGTGCAGCAATTGCTCGTCCGCCTTGCGGTCAACGACGGCCCTGTGAAGGCTGCGCAACGAGTGTGTCAAGAGCTCTCGGTCCGCGTCGATGAGATCGGGACTTTGCGAGCGGTCCCGGACTATGCATTGCGCTTCTTCGACCCGATCCGTGAAGTGTGGCGCAGGTGCATCGAGCTGCCGCATACCTGCATGCAGGCGTTCGAGCGCCTGTGCGTACTCGGCCAACATCGTGTCGGCCACAGGCAAGCACTCGTAGTACCTCCAATAAGTGATCGCGAAGCCGTCGCGCAGATGGACGAGAGGCTCCACCCGAGGCTCGAGCACAGCGACTGGGCAGTCGGCTTCCTCAAGCCGCCGTGCCATATCAACCTCGAACGCTGCACCTTCATGGTTTCGTAGACCTGGGGCCACGACGCGAGCCAGCACATCACACGGCATTAGCCGCACTGCGAGGCGGTTCGCGTTCTGGATGACGCTGGCGACTTCAACGTTCAAACCAAGCCCGGACGCATCGGATGTGGTCGCCGCCAACGCCCGCAAGACCTCAGTGGGTTTCATCGCCTCGTTGTCTCTGGTGTCGCTTTCCGCAGTTCATTGCATCGCTCTGTCAGGCGCCGCCATTTCTACGCACAACAGCTTGCACCTCGGGCGTGCCCCAGTCCGCGATCTGAAGAGCCGCATTTGCGTCATCAGACAGCCAGCGCCAGCGCCAGCACCTCGTCGGCGCAGCCCCACGACGTGGTGACACCGGCCCCGCCGTGGCCGTAGCAGTGGATGACCGGGTGGCCTGCCCGGTCCTCCAGCTCCAGCCGGACCGAAGGTCGTGCCGGTCGCAGCCCGACCCGGTGGCCGAGCACCCGCGCTCCAGCGAGCTCGGGCACCAGCGCAGTCGCCCGCGCCACGATGTCGCGGGCGACCTGGGGGTCCGGTCGCCGGTCCCACCCGCCCTCGGTCTCGGTGCCGCCGAGGATGATGTCGTCCGACCGTGGCACGACGTACGTCGGCTCCGATCCGTCCAGCAGCCAGCGCTCGACGCCGACCTGTTCGACGCGGACGACCTGGCCGCGAACGGGGTGCAGCGTGTCGTCGCCTGCGAGCAGCCGGGCGCCGAGCCCAGCACAGTTGACCACGAGGTCGGCGTGGTCGGGCAACCCTGGCAGTGCCATCCGGGTCAGCGTGCCGCCCGCCTCCTCCAGCCGGCGCTGCAGCCAACGCAGGTAGACAGGCATCTCGACCACGGGAGCGGTGAACGACCAGCCGTCGCGGTAAGGCGTCGGCACGTGCTTCACCCGTGTCAGGTCCGGCACGGCTGCTGCCCACCACGGGTCCTCGAGCAGTTCCCGCAGCAGCTCGGTGCCGGAGCGCAGCGCCACACCCGAGTCCGGGGTCGCCGCCACCTGCACGAACTCGTCATAGCTGCGCTGCGCCCAGGCGAACACCCGCTCGCGTGGCTCGGCCAGGTAGGGGTACCAGAGAGCCGCGGCAACCGACGAGGTCGTCTCCAGGGGCAATTCCCGCGCCAGGAGATCGACCTGGAGCCCGGCTTCGGCCAGCCGGACCCCGGCCGTCAGCCCGTTGACTCCCGCACCCAAGACGAGCACGCGCATCCCTCAGTCTCCCGCCCAGCCCTCAGACAGCATGGAGCCGGCCCATGACCGACACTGGTCTCGCCCTGCCAGGGTCAGGGAGCCGCCGTCGTCGGAGGCCAGCTCGGTGTCGTACTCCGCCTCGCCGTGCCGCGCGACGATCACGGTGGCGGCACAGAAGAGGTCACTCATCG
>JACCVA010000026.1 GCA_013698435.1 Nocardioidaceae bacterium
AACGTTTCACCAGCACGTCAGGAGACGTCCGCCCGTTCACCGACGCCCGTCAGCACCTCCCGCCAGCGCCCCCGGCCGCCGGCGCGCCGCGCCAACGCAGGTGTGGCACCGCCCTCGTCCGACCGCAGACCCGCGACAAACTCGCTGACGGCGTCGCGTGCGCTCACGGCAGGAGACCACTGCAGCTCGGCGCGCGCCCGGCTCGTGTCCATGGTCGGCAAACTCATCAACGCGTCGAACAGGCGCGGTGGTGCCGGGACGAGATGTGACCGCCATCCGGCTGAGACGGCCGCGCGGACCAGCCGCGGCGGCACGGGCACGTGCCTTGCCTCGCACATCGCGGCGAGGTCGGCACCAGTCAGCGGCTCGTCGGCGGCCAGGTTGAAGGCTCCGGTGACGTCGAGGTGCAGCGCTTGGGCCGTGGCTGCCGCCACGTCGTCGGCGTGGATCGCCTGGAGAAGCAGGTCGCGGGGTAGAGGCAGCATCGGCACGAGGTCGGCACGCATCAGCGACCCTGGCACCAGAGGCCCCATGAACAGCCGGCGCTGGGCAGCCGCCGCCTGCCGCAGGAACACGAACGCCGGTCGCATCCGGACGACCCTGACGTCCTCGTGGTCGCGCTCGAAGACGTCCAGCAGCCTCTCGACGTAGGCCTTCTCGCGACAGTACGCCGCGCTGGAGGCTCCATCGGTCGACCAGCTCTCCTCCACCGACTGGTGGTTGGTCACCGGGGAGTAGGCGGCTATCGATGACGCGACGACCAGCGTCGACGCACGGCCGGGACGAAGGCTGGCCAGCAGCCGACGCGTCCCCACGACGTTGTTGTGCCACGTCACGTCCGGTCGGTGGCTGGGCTGGAACAGCCAGCCCAGATGTACGACGGCGTCGGCCTCACTCATCAGCGGACGCAGGTCGTCATCGTTCAGGTCGAGGGCGTGCGACTCCACACCCGGGGGGAAGGCGTCGGCGTCCACCGGCTGCCGCCGCGCCACCACGTGGATCTCATGTTGCGAGGAGCGGGCGGCCAGCTGCCTCACCAACGCCGTTCCGATGTTGCCTGTGCCTCCGACGATCACGATTCGCATGCCGACTGGTTCCCTTCGCCCGCGCCGGCAAACCCGGTGTCCCGATCGCCCGCTGTCGGGGTTCATGGGCCAGGCGTCGGGCGGCCGGGCTGTCACCGCTCGTGACGGCCGTAGCGCGGGGAGACGATCGAGCTGGCCGAGCGGGTTTTGATTGAGCGGTGGGCGGACGGGGTACGCACGGCCACACCGACGATCGAGGGAGACAGACGTGAAGGCAGTGACGTGGCACGGGAAGCGGGATGTGCGCTACGAAGACGTCCCGGACCCCACCATCCAGGAGCCCACCGACGCCATCATCCGGGTGACCAGCAGCGGATTGTGCGGCTCAGACCTGCACCTGTACGAGGTGCTGGCACCGTTCATGGGCGAAGGCGACGTGCTCGGCCATGAGCCCATGGGTGTGGTCGAGGAGGTCGGCGCCGACATCATGAACCTGTCCGTCGGCGACCGCGTGGTGGTGCCGTTCCAGATCGCCTGCGGCCACTGCTGGATGTGCGAGCGTGAGCTGCCGACACAGTGCGAGACCACCCAAGTACGCGACCAGGGCATGGGCGCCGCGTTGTTCGGCTACACCCAGCTGTACGGACAGGTGCCGGGTGGCCAGGCAGAGTACCTCCGGGTCCCCCAGGCGCAGTTCGGGCCGATCAAGGTGCCCGAGGGGCCGTCCGACGACCATTTCCTCTTCCTCTCCGACGTCTTACCGACTGCCTGGCAGGCTGTGGAGTACGCCGGCGTGGTTGACAGTGAGACGCTGCTTGTCATCGGGCTCGGACCGATCGGTGACATGGCGGCAAGGATCGCGCTGCACCGTGGCTGTCGTGTCATCGGCGTCGACGTCGTGCCCGAGCGGATCGCCCGCAGCGCAGAGCGGGGCGTCGAGACGATCGACGGCACCCAGCACGATGTCGGCGACGCGGTGCGCTCCTTGACAGCCGGCCGCGGCGCTGACGGTGTCATCGACGCGGTGGGCATGGAGGCCCACGGCTCGTTGGGCCCGAAGATGCTGCAGAGCGCCGTCGGGCTGCTTCCCAAGAAGGTGTCGCAGCCGATGATGCGCAAGGCTGGTGTCGACCGGATGGCCGCCTTCTACACCGCCATCGACGCGGTCAGGCGGGGTGGCACGATCTCGCTGTCAGGTGTGTACGGCGGCCAGAGTGACCCGCTGCCCATGCTGACCCTCTTCGACAAGCAGGTGACGCTGCGGATGGGTCAGGCGAACGTGCGGCGGTGGGTCGACGACATCTTGCCGCTGCTCACGGACGCAGACCCGTTGGGCGTCGACGGGTTCGCCACGCATCACCTGCCGCTGAGCGAGGCACCGAAGGCGTACCAGATGTTCCAGGAGAAGACCGACGGCGCCGTCAAGATCGTGTTCCAGCCGTAGCGGGCGACGTGTGTCCAGTCCGGGTGCAATCCGTCAGGCGGAGACGCTGAGCCGGACGGTGAAGCCTTCGGGTTCGTGCGTCGTGGTCATCTGGTCGGCGAGTTGCCGTGCCGTCCAGAGCCCGATGCCGGACGTGACGGCATCCGGGGTGGGTGGTTCGTAGCCGGTGAGCGGATCGGGCAGGCCGGGGCCACTGTCGCGAACGCGGCACAAGATGTGGTCCCCGGTCGCCCAGATCTTCACCGTTGCCGTGTCCCCGCCGTGCAGCAGGGCGTTGACCACCACCTCGAACACTGCGGAAATGAAGTCGGCCTTGCGCTCGACCGTCAGCCGGGTCGCGGCCAGCGCAGTCTCGAGCTGGACGCGGGCCACCGCCAGGTCGGCCACCGTCAGGAGGTCGAGGGCGGCGAAGGGGACCTCTGCCTCGAGCGGGTCCACTGCGCGATGCGAGTCCACGCCACGCAGGTAGTCGCGCGTCTGCTCGTACGCGTCGTTGCGGCGGACTCCGCCGGCATCGATCACGTCCGGGTGGGTGCGTAGCGCACCCTCGACCGCGAGTGCTGGCAGCGTGGCGCGGTTGTAGGGGCACAGCGCCCAGAAGCCGTGGTTGCGCATGACGTGGTTGAGGACCGACTCGACTCGTCCCCACTCGACCGCATCGAGACCGTCCTCGTCGAACCCGATCTCCCCGAACGCCCGCATCCGTCCGGTCCGCCCGGTGCGCTCCTCGTCAACCAGCTGCCGCAGTCCCCACAGCGCCTGCTGCGGGTGGTGGTAGCGGT
>JACCVA010000028.1 GCA_013698435.1 Nocardioidaceae bacterium
AGGCGAGCAGCCGTAGCAGCGCCCAGTCGCTGCTACGGGTAGCGTGGTCTCGTGATCTCCGTCAAGCGAACCCTCGTCGTGAATGTCCCCGCCGCCCAGATCTACGCCTACCTCGTCGACTTCGAGAACGCCACGGAGTGGGACAAGGGCACCGTCCGCTGTACCCGCGCGAGCGGAGACGGCGGCGTCGGAACGACGTACACCAACGTGTCGAAGTTCCTCGGCCGCGAGACGGAGCTGACCTACGTCGTGACCGCGCTCGAGTCCGACCGGCTGGTCGCGCTGACCGGTGAGAACAAGACTGTCGTCTCCGACGACAAGATCACGCTGACGCCCAGTGGCACCGGAACCGAGGTCACCTACCTCGCCGAATTCACCTTCAACGGCCCGGCGAAGTACATCGGCCCACTGCTCAAGCCCGCCTTGGACAAGCTCGGCAACGACACCCAGCAGACACTGCGCGAGGCACTGCTGCGCCTGCGCTGATCCCGGTCCGCAACACGCCGATTCGAACAGATGTTTGAAAGTGTCGGCCCCATGTCCTAGCGTGCTTGTCAGCGAAGCGTGAGCCGCTGACCGCCTCCCGGGCAGCTGCGAGCGTCTCGCCCCCGATGGTGTAGCTGCAACTGCTGACGACAAGGGTGTGACAGGCATGGCACGAAGCAAAGCCGAATCAGGCGTCCACGAGCTTCCCGACGGCCCTCCCGACTCGACCGGGCTCACGCCACGCCAACGGCGCGTGCTCGCCGTCATCCGCGACGCCGTCGAGACGCGGGGATACCCGCCCAGCATGCGTGAGATCGGGCAGGCGGTCGGTCTCACCAGCTCCTCATCGGTGGCCCACCAGCTGCGGGTCCTCGAAGGCAAGGGCTTCCTTCGCCGCGACCCCAACCGTCCGCGTGCCGTCGAGGTGCTGCTGCCCGACGACCGGCGCGCCGTCGGTGCCGGCCACGCCGCCACCTACGACGAGACCGATTCAGGTGACGCCCGGCCAGCGGCCGTCTACGTCCCGGTCGTCGGCCGGATCGCCGCCGGTGGGCCGATCCTCGCCGAGGAGCGCGTCGAGGAGATCTTCCCGCTGCCGCGCCAGCTCGTCGGCGAGGGCACGCTGTTCATGCTCCAGGTCAGGGGTGACTCCATGGTCGACGCCGCCATCTGCGACGGCGACATGGTCGTCATCAGGCAGCAGCCCTCCGCCGAGAACGGCGAGATCGTCGCGGCGATGATCGACGGCGAGGCCACCGTCAAGACCCTGCAGAAGAAGCAGGGTCAGGTGTGGCTGCTCCCCCACAACGACGCCTACGAACCCATCGACGGCAACGACGCCACCATCTTGGGCAAGGTGGTCACGGTGATGCGCCGCGTCTGACGCGCACCGTCGTTACCTACCAATGCGCCGCGGCCTCAAGCGGGCTCGGCCGGGAGAAACACGGTGAAGCGGGTACGAGCGCCTTCGCGGGTGAGGCCGAGGCGGCCACCCTCGGCCTCCGCGAGGGAGCGTGCGAGGCGCAGGCCGAGCGCACCGGGGTCTGCCGCAAGGCGCGGGTCGGCCTCTTCGCCGTCGGCGGCCTTCGGGAGCGTAAGGGAAACCGGTCCACCTTCGTCGAGCACGTCGATGGCTACCGCCCCACCGACAACCCTGCACCGCACCTCCACCACCCCGCGGCCATGCCAATAGGCGTTGTCGAGCAGGGTGTGCAGGATCTGGCGGGTCGCCGCCAGCGAGGCAGCCACCCTGAGCCCTGGCTCCGAGGTGATGCGCAGCGGACGGTCCGCCGCGGCCAGCGTGCCGTGCCAGCTGTCCCGGACAGTGGTGAGCAGGGTGTCGACCTCGAACGACACCGACGACCCTTCGCCTCGCGCCACTTCGAGCACGTCGTCGATGGTCACCGACAACGCGTCCGCCGAGGCGAGCGCCTCGCGAGCGGCCTCCTCGAGCCGTCCCCGATCGCCGGAGAGACCGTCCTCCAGCTCGAGTCGCAGCCGCGTCAACGGCGTTCGGAGCTGGTGAGAAGCGTCGGAAGTGAACGACCGCTGGCGGGCGATGAGCGCGGCGAGCCGCTCAGCGGTGCGGTTGAGTGCCGCCCCGGCATCGTCGATCTCGGGGACTCCGCTCATCTCGGCACGGGCGCCGAAGTTACCGTCGCCGAGTTCGCGTGAGACGTTCTCCAGAGCCGTCAGCGGTCGCACCAGGAGGAGGCTCTGACGCCGGGCCAGCATCCACGCGGCACCAGCCGCTACCAGCCCCATGCCCACCATCGCCGCCCATAACAACCACACACGGTGATCGACCACCGACGACGGCGACGAGGCCCGTACGACGGCGATGACCCGCTCACCCGAGCTCACCGGCACCGCAACGTCGAGGGAGGAGTCACCGCCCTCGACGACGGTGCCGTCGAGTGCGCCCCTGAGGGCGTCGTCCAACCGCTCCGGGCCAGGACCAGTCACATGCGCGCCCTGCGGGTCATAGACGGCAAGGTCGACACCGGGCTCGGTGTCCGGAAGCTCGATCGGGTCCCCGGACCGGTAGGACGGGGACACCTCCACTGCCGCACCAAGCGCCAACCGCTCGAGCTCGCCGCGCTCATCGGCGACGACCATGCGCTGGACGAGGATCGCCAGCGGCAGACCGAACACCGTCACTGCCAACACCACCGCTGACAGCGCTGCTGCGACGATCCGCGCTCGCACCCTCCACCTCCACCTCTACCGGGTGCGCCCATTGTCACCCGCTGTCGTCCCGATACCTGCCACAGAGGCCACCTCAGCCGAGGTCTTGCCCTTCTCTTGCCTTCTTCTGGCCGGTCGCTGACGGTCCAGTGCCTAGCGTCGATTGGGTCAGGTATCCGTTAGTCCCCGGCTCGCCGGGCTTTCTTCAGGAGGGGCCCTCATGCGTCGTTTCCCCAGCCCGGTGTCCGTCGTCGCGTCGGTTGCTCTGGTCGGCGCGCTGACCGCGTGTGGCGGCCCGCCCGCGAGTCCGTCACCCACAGGTGCGCCGGCCACGGAGTTCAACCCTCCTGGCGACATCCCCGATGACCAGGCCTTCGTCGATTTCAAGATCCCCGGCAGCGCCTTCGTCGTGCAGGTCCCGGAAGGCTGGGCACAGAAGTCGACGGGCGGCGTCACCACCTTCACCGACCACTACAACTCGGTGAGCGTCGAGGTGCAAGCGCGACCGCTTGCACCGACCGTCGAGTCGGCCCGCAGCGACGAGCTGCCGACGCTGGCCCGCCACGTGACCCACTACAGCAGTGGCGACGTGGTCGCCGTGACACGAGCGCATGGCGAGGCGGTGCTCATCACCTACCAGCAGGACTCCCGGGCGGATCCCACCACGGGGAAGGTCGTCCGCGACGCAGTCGAGCGCTACGAGTTCTGGAGTCACGGTCAAGAGGCGATCGTCACCCTCAGCGGTCCTACCGGGGCCGACAACGTCGATCCCTGGCGGATCATCAGCGACTCGGTCCATTGGGCGTGACAGACCACAGCCGGCCGTCCCTCACCAGTCGGGTGTGGCCGCTCGTGGCGGACGAGCTCTACCGCTTCTATCGAGCAGGAGAAGAGGAGACGCTGGCTCTCAAGGGTGTCTCTCTCAGCGTCTCCGCAGGCGAGCTCGCCGCCGTCGTGGGTCCGTCGGGGTCGGGCAAGTCGACGCTCCTCAACCTGCTGGCGGGTCTCGACGAGCCCTCCGGTGGAACGGTGTGGGTCGACGGCGAACGGGTCAGCCACCGTCCCGAGCCGGTGCGCGCCGGCATGCGAGCGCGCCTCATCGGCATCCTGCGACAGTCGGACAACCTGCTCGGCCATCTCACCGTCCACGAGAACATCGAGCTGGTGGCCCGACTGCAAGGTGCGGGTGGTGACCGTCAGGCGCTCGTCGAGGCGCTGGGTATCGGCCCCCGGCTGGGGTCCTTGCCCCACCAGCTGTCGGGAGGAGAAGCGGTACGGGCAGGTATGGCCGTGGCCCTGGTGGCCGACCCGCCGGTACTCCTCGCCGACGAGCCCACGGGGGAGCTCGACGGTAGCTCCGAGAGCGACCTGCTGACCCTGCTGCGGGACCGAGCGGAGCGAGGCAGCGCGGTCCTCATTGCGAGCCACAGCCCGGCCGTACGCCGGGTCGCGGACCGAGTCATCGAGCTCGCCGACGGCCAGGTGGTCTGATGGGAAGCGATCGCAGGACCGGCACTCCACACCCGCCGTCGGTCACCTACCGGAGGCCACCCTTGGTCGCCGCCGTGCAGGTCTCGCGCACCTTTGGCGCCGGACGTCGGGCCGTCGTGGCCGTGCACGGCGCGACGTGCACGATCGAGCCCGACGCCAGGATCGCCATCTCCGGAGTGTCCGGGTCGGGCAAGTCCACCCTCTTGCATCTCTTCGCCGGCCTCGACCAGCCGACGTCCGGTTCGCTCGAATGGCCGGCACAAGACCACGGGGGTGCGCCAGGGAGCTACGACGTGGCGACGGTATTCCAGGGCGCAAGCCTGATTCCGTCCCTGACTGCTCGGGAGAACGCAGCCCTGCCGCTGGTCCTCCAGGGGATCGGGCAGGGCATTGCCGAGGATCGCGCCGACCTGGCGCTCACCGACCTGGGCGTCGGCGGGTTCGGTGGCAAGCTCCCAGAGGAGCTCTCGGGTGGGCAGGCCCAGCGGGTCGCGGTGGCCCGCGCCGTCGCCACCTCCCCACGGCTCATCCTGGCCGACGAGCCCACCGGCCAGCTCGACCACCGAGCTGCCCAGCGTGTCGTTGACGTGCTGCTCCATACTGCCGACCGGCTCGGTGCCGCACTCGTCGTCTCGACCCACGACCCCCAGGTCGCTCACCGGCTGGTGACGCCGTGGCGGATGCATCAGGGCAGACTCGACACCCACCTCGACGAACCGTCGTGCCGCCGGTCATGACGTGGATCTGGCTCCGCGCGCTCGCAACGAGGCGGACCGGCCGGTTGCTGGCCACCGCGGCAGGGATCGCCATCGCGGTCGCGCTCTTCGCCAGCCTCGGCAGCTTTCTCATGGCGTCCAAGGCCACCATGACCGAGCGAGCCGCAGGTTCGGTCGCCGTCGACTGGCAGGTCGAGGTGAAGTCGCCCGACCGGCTGGCTGAGGTACTTCAGCAGGTCTCGGCAACGCCCGGCACACAGCAGGCCCTCCCGGTCGGGTACGCCGACACCAGCGGGCTCTCAGCCCGGGTGGGCGGCACCTCGCAGACCACCGGCCCGGGCCAGGTGCTCGGGGTGCCTCGTGGCTATGACCAGGTGTTCCCCGGCAGTATCCGGTCGTTGGCGGGCGCGACGGAGGGCGCCCTCGTGGCGCAGCAGACCGCGGCGAACCTCCACGTGCAACCAGGCGACGTCGTGAGCATCGGCCGAGCCGGCCTGCCGGCCGTCAGCGTGACCGTCGAAGGAGTGGTCGAGCTTCCCCAGGCCGACTCGCTGTTCCAGGATGTGGCGGCACCGCCCCAGAGCCAGCCCGTCTCTCCTCCCGACAACGTCGTGCTGCTGCCCCGCGCCGTCTTCCTGGACGCCTTCCGTCCGCTGGCCGCGGCGAGGCCCGATCTCGTCTCCACCCAGATCCATGTCCGGCGTACCCACGCCCTACCCAGCGATCCCTCGGCCGCGTTCGCTGCTGTGAGCGGGTCCGCCCGTAATGTGGAGGCGGCCACATCCGGTGCCGGAATCGTCGGCGACAACCTCGGCGCGGCGCTGGACGCTGCCCGAGAGGACGCGTTGTACTCCCAGGTCCTGTTCCTCTTCCTCGGTGCACCGGGAGCTGTGCTCGCGGCCGGGCTCAGCGCGACGGTGAGCGCGTCGGGCGCAGGCCGACGCCGGCGGGAGCAGGCGCTGCTACGCCTCCGCGGTGCCAGCAACGCCCAGCTGAGGCGACTCGTTTCGCTGGAGGCAGTGGCGACCGCCGGGCTCGGCGGCCTGATCGGCCTCGTCGCGGCGGTAGGCATCGGCACCTTCGGCCTTGGAGGGCTCGGCCCTCTCGGGTCGGACTTCGGTACCACCGTTCTCGCCTCGCTGGGGTGGGCGGGCCTCGCGCTGCTGCTCGGACTCGACATCGCCGTCGCGGTGATCTGGCTTCCGGCGCGACGTGACCTCAAGCACACGTCCACAGTCGGAGCCCTGCGCACGGTCAGCAGCGGCGCCAGACCGGTCTGGCTGCGGTACGGCCTCGACATCGCCTTGCTGGTGGCCGCTCTCGCGGTCTTCTGGGTCACCAGCCGCAACAAGTACGCCCTCGTGCTGGCACCCGAAGGCGTGCAGACGATCTCGGTCAACTATTGGGCGTTCCTGGCCCCGGGCCTTGGCTGGCTCGGGGCGGGACTGCTGTCGTGGCGCCTGTGCGACGTCGTGCTGGACCGAGGCCGCCGGTTGGTCGCTCGCGCGCTCCGGCCGGCCGCAGGGACCCTTGCCACGACGGCCTCGTCGATGATGGCGCGACAGCGGCGCACGATTGCGGGGTCGGCCGTGCTGATCGGGTTGGCTCTGGCGTTCGCCATGTCCACTGCCACCTTCAACGCCACCTACCGTCAGCAGGCCGAAGTGGATGCCCAGCTCACGAACGGGGCAGATGTCGCCGTCACTGAGTCGCCCGGCAGCGAGACACCACCCGCTGCGGGCGATCGGCTGCGAAGCGTCCCTGGCGTCCGTGCAGTCGAGCCACTGCAACACCGTTACGCCTACGTCGGTGCGGACCTGCAGGACCTCTACGGCGTCGACGCACGCACCATCGGCGACGCGACGTCTCTTCAGGATGCCTACTTCCAAGGTGGCTCCGCCACGCAGCTGCTGTCGCGGCTGGCTGCGAGACCAGATTCCGTCTTGGTGAGTGCGGAGACGGTGCTGGACTACCAGCTCAAGACCGGGGACCTGATCCGGTTGCGCCTCCAGGATGCTCGCACGACGACCTCGACCACGGTTCCGTTCCACTACGTCGGGATCGTCAACGAGTTCCCCACCGCGCCCAAGGACAGCTTCCTGGTCGCCAACGCGTCGTACATCGCGACGCAGACCGGCTCCGACGCCGTCGGCACCTTCCTCGTCGACACAGCAGGAAGCAACAGCAGTGCGATCGCCGCCAAGGTCCAGAGCATCGTCGGAACGGACGCGAGAGTCACCGATATCACCCAGAGCCGGGGGCAGGTGGGGTCGAGTCTCACCTCGGTCGACCTCTCCGGACTGTCGCGGATCGAGCTGCTCTTCGCGCTGCTCATCGTCACTGCCTCGGGCGGTCTGGTGACAGGCCTGGGCCTCACCGAACGCCGACGCAGCCTCGCGATCGCGGGTGCTCTCGGCGCGTCGCCGGCCCAGCTGCGGCGTCTCACCGTCGGCGAGCCGGCGTTCGTCATCCTCGCCGGGTTGCTCGCCGGGGCGCTGACCGGGTGGGGCTTGTCCCAGCTGCTCGTCAAGATCCTTACCGGTGTCTTCGACCCCCCACCGACCCACCTGAGCGTCCCCTGGGCGTACGTCGGCGTGGCTGTGACGTGCACGGTCCTCTCCGTAGCCGGGGCGGCGGCGCTGGTGGGCCGACGCACCCGCATGCACGCGCGTGACGAGCTCCGCGAGCTCTGACTCGTAGCATCGGCTGATGGCCGCGCTCTTGATCGTCGAGGACGACCCGAAGATCGGTGTTCTCCTGGCGAACGCGCTGAGCGCCAACGGTCACACGACGACCTGGCAGCGCAGCGGCGCAAGCGCGCTCCACGCCGCTGCGGCGCAGCCGTTCGACCTGGTGCTCCTCGACCTCGGGCTCCCAGACGTCGACGGCGTCGACGTCTGCCGGGAGCTGCGGCGCCTGCTTCCCGGCGCGATCATCGTCATCCTGACGGCGCGACGCGACGAGATGGACGTGATCGTCGGTCTGGAGTCCGGTGCTGACGACTACCTCACCAAGCCGTTCCGGATGACCGAGCTGCTGGCCCGGGTGCGGGCCCATCTGCGACGCTCGACCACTCCCGGTGCCGCCGTCACCGCCCCGCTCGGCCTCGACGAGCTGACCCTCGACACGGGCCGCCGCGAGTGCCAGGTCCGCGGGACCCCGCTGGTGCTGCGGCCCAAGGAGTTCGACCTGCTGGTTCGGCTCGCCCGAGACAGCACCACGGCCGTCAGTCGGGAGACCCTGATGGCGGACGTGTGGGACGAGAACTGGTTCGGCTCGACCAAGACCCTCGACGTGCACGTCGCCTCGCTGCGTCGGGCCCTCGCCGAGCTCGCCGACTCGCTTGACCCACCCGGCGTCGTACCCGAGATCACCACCCTGCGCGGGTTCGGCTACCGCCTCGACCTTCACGGGCAGGTTCCTCGAGACCGTAGCGAGCGGAAGGAGCACCGGTGACAGCGCCCACGGAGACGAGGCCATGGGAGTACCGGCGCACCGCACCGCCGCCTTCAGCTTGTGGCCGCTTTGGTCGCCTTGGTCTTGGCCGCCTTGGCTGCCAACATGCGGTCGGACTTCGCCGCGTCGGCCAGCCGTCGTAGCGCTGCCTGCGCGACCGCGGCGTCGTACGTCGGCCACATCGGAGGCAACGAGGCCCGCAGGAACGAGCCGTAGCGGGCAGTGGCGAGCCGCGGGTCGAGGATCGCGACCACCCCCCGGTCGGCCTGGGTGCGAATCAGCCGGCCGGTGCCCTGGGCCAGCAGCAACGCGGCGTGGGTGGCCGACACGGCCATGAACCCGTTGCCGCCGGCACGGTCAGCGGCACTGGCGCGCGCCGACATCAGCGGGTCGTCGGGTCGCGGGAAAGGGATCCGGTCGATGATGACCAGTTGGCACGTCGGGCCCGGCACATCCAGGCCCTGCCACAGCGATAGCGTGCCGAAGAGGCTGACCGCAGGGTTGTCGATGAACTCCGCCCGCAGGTGGGAGAGCTGGCCGTCGCCCTGGCACAGGATCGGCAGGTGCGGCAGTGCTGCCCGCATCGCCTCAGCCGCTGCCTCCGCGGCGCGCCGCGACGAGAACAAGCCCAGCGTCTTGCCCTCCGCCGCCTCCAGCAGGGCCTGGATCTCGTCGAGCTGCGGCTGGCCGAGCCCGTCACGCCCCGGGGTGGGGAGGTGACGAGCGACGTAGACGATGCCCTGTCTCGGGTAGTCGAACGGCGAGCCGACGTCGATCCCACGCCACGGCAGTGCGATCGGGTCGTCCGAGTCGACCCCGGCGGACTCGTCTTGCCCACCGACGCTTTCGTCGTCGTCGAGGCCGTCGGAGTCGACGTCGACCGCACCCTGCCGGGACAGGTCGGCCGGGTCGTCGATCGAGTGGTCGACCCGCTCGCTCGGTTTGAGTCCTAACGAGGTGGCGACGGCGGCGAACTCGCCTCCGAGCTTCAGCGTCGCGGAGGTGAACACCACCGTCTTGGCCGTCAGCAGCTTGTCGCGAAGCTGTCCCCAGACCTGCAACGGCGCCACGCACAGCTGGTTGCCCCCTCGTGACCGGTCGCGTTCGGCGAGCCAGGTGACGTCATGGTCGCTGTGCGCCGCAAGCCGTTCGGCGACCTGGCGCACCTCGTCGACCATGCCACGGGCCTGTTGCCGAGCAGCGTCGCTCCCGGTGTCGCTCGACTCCTTGGGGAAGGCCGAGAACGTCGTCTGCGCCGCGCTCCGCAGCAATGTCAAGGCATCGCCGATCGCGGGCGTTAGCACGTCGATGCGGCCAGGCACCGTGTCGTCGATCGCCGCCCGCAGCGCGTCTGCGGCGTCACCGAGGTCGTCAGCCTGGCTACCGTCCACGAAGTTGCGGGCTCTGCGGGCGGCTCGTTCGACCGCCGGCAGCGACAGCTCGTCGGTGGCGGCCTGTGTGACACGAGAGGCGAGCTCGTGTGCCTCATCGACGACAACGACGTCGTACTCCGGGATCATCGGCACACCCTCGATCGCGTCGATGGCCAGCAGCGAGTGGTTGGTGACGATCAGCTTGGACTGTGCCGCCCGCTCCCGCCCACGCTCAGCGAAGCACTCCACCCCATAAGGGCATTTCGCTGCGCCAAGACACTCGCGGTGACTGACGGACACCTGTTGCCAGACGCGGTCGGTGTGGGACGGGGCGCTGTCCTTGTCGCCGATGCCACCACGAGCGGACTCCTCCTCCGCCCAGTCACGCAGCTTGAGGACCTCCGACCCGAGGGTGCCGACGGGAAGCTCGACGAGCGCCCCCTGGTCGTCGGGGACTCCGTCACGGATGCGGTGCAGGCAGGCGTAGTTGCTGCGGCCCTTGAGCACGGCGTACGCCGGCCGCTCGCCCAGCACGTCGGCGGCTGCGTCCAGCAGCGCCGGGATGTCCTTCTCGATGAGCTGGTGCTGCAGCGCCAGCGTCGCGGTGGCGACGACCACTCGCTGGTGGTGGAGCACGGCCGGCACCAGATAGCCCAGGGACTTGCCGGTTCCCGTGCCTGCCTGCACGAGCAGGTGCTCGCGCCGGCTCAGGGCCTGCTCGACCGCGCGGGCCATCTCTACCTGGCCGGGGCGGTCCTCCCCACCGACGTTGCCGACGGCCGCGTGCAGCACGTCGTCGACGGACGGTCGGTTGCCGGGTTCGGGCGGGTGGGGCACCGATCGAGGCTATCCGAGCCGGCCGCAGCGACCTACCGACTCTCCACAGCCCGCCCGAGAGCAGAGCCAGCAACACCGGTGAGGTTCAGAAGAGCTCGCCCCACAGGGTCATTAAGAGTGGCAGCGAGAAGGCCAACAGCAACACCCACGCCACCAGCTTGTGCGACGGCTTGGCGGCGCTCAACGAGCCGACGAGCGCGATCAGCGCACCTTCCTCGGTGTTGCGGTCGAAACCCATCAGCTGCGCGTCGCGCGGGAGGTTGTGCTGCACGTGGGTGTGCACCAGCGGCGGGCGCTCGTCGTAGGAGGGGTCGTGGCGCGACGGGTCGTCAGGCTCGCCGTACCGATTGTCGTCCATGACCCGATGCTAACCGGCCGACCCAGTCCACGCGCCAGGTCCATCTCGTGACCCCGCGACCGCCATCCTCGGACGCGCCTGCTGCACTCTTGGCAGCCGGACCCAAAGGAGCCTCGATGTTCGTCGCGCCGCGGGCAGCGCTCGCTTTGCTCATCGCTGCGGGCTTCGCCGCCGTCACGAGCTGCACCGTGACCACTCACACCCTCGACCTGCCACAACAACGAGTGCACGGTCAACCTCAACGGCGGTGGGTCCGAGACCACGCTGTTCGCCGACACCGTCAGCATCACCTTGGACGGTGCCGACGGCGACACAGCCGAGCTGACGGTCAACCAGGAGCAGGTGTCGTGCAGCGAGGGCGACACCAAGAACGCCGAGAAGCTGAAGGTCACCTGCGACACAGTGGGCGACGACGAGGTCGAGCTCACCGTCGTCGGCTGACCTCGCCTCCGTGAGGCCGCCACGGCTGTCGGCGGGGCCGGCGTACGCCGACCGTCAGCTCGTGGAGGCGGCGTGAAACGGCTGGAGCTCCCCAGCGAGCCCGGGATTCACCCGCGCCCGGACACGGGTGCCGTCGCCGGTGTGGTCGAGATCGACGATCTCGCCGTGCTCGTGGATCTTGTTCACCAGGTCGCCGCGGTCGTAGGGGATCAAGACGTCGACGTCGACAGCCGGTCGGGGAAGGTCGCCCTCGATCGCCAGCAGCACGTCATTGATGCCCTCGCCGGTGCGCGCGGACACGACGACCGCATGCGGCTCACGGCTCAGCAGACGGGCCAGCACCAACGGGTCCGCGATATCGGACTTGTTGATGACGATGAGCTCGGGCACCCGATCGGCACCGATCTCCGCGAACACCTCGCGCACGGCGGCAATCTGTCCCTCGGGGTCGGCATGGGCACCGTCGACGACGTGGACGACGAGGTCGGCGTCGGCCACCTCCTCCAGCGTCGAGCGGAACGCCTCGACGAGCTGGTGCGGGAGGTGCCGCACGAACCCGACCGTGTCGGACAGCGTGTAGACGCGTCCGTCGCTCGTCGTCGTACGCCGGGTGGTCGGGTCGAGGGTCGCGAACAACGCGTCCTCGACGAGCACGTCGGCGTTCGTCACCCGGTTCAACAGCGACGACTTGCCGGCGTTGGTGTAGCCGGCGATGACGACGGCAGGGATCTCGCGCCGTACCCGCTCAGCCTTCTTCGTGACCCGCGCCGTCTGCATATGGGTGAGCTCGCGACGCAGCTTGGCCATCCGGGTGGTGATCCGGCGCCGGTCGGTCTCGAGCTTGGTCTCACCGGGGCCGCGGCCGCCGATACCGCCGCCCTGGACGCCGACCCGCCCACCTGCCTGGCGGGACAAGTTGCCGCCCCACCCACGCAGGCGCTGCTTCATGTACTCCAGCTGGGCGAGCTCGACCTGCGTCTTGCCCTCCTTGGAGCGGGCGTGTTGCGCGAAGATGTCGAGGATCAGCGCGGTGCGGTCGACGACCTTGACCTTCACCCGGTCCTCGAGGTTGCGCAGCTGGGAGGGGCTGAGCTCTCCGTCGCAGACGACGGTGTCGGCGCCGGTCTCGGCGACGACTATCCGCAGGTGGTCGACCTTGCCTGGGCCGACATACGTCGCAGGGTCCGGCTTCTGCCGCCGCTGGGACAGTGCATCGAGCACCAGCGACCCGGCCGTTTCAGCGAGCAGCTTCAGCTCGGCGAGCGAGTTGTCGGCATCCTCGACCGTGCCCTCGGTCCAGACACCGACGAGCACGACGCGCTCCAGGCGCAGCTGTCGGTACTCGACCTCGGTGACGTCATCGAGCTCGGTGGACAGCCCGGCGACGCGCCGCAACGCGTGGCGCTCCTCGAGCTCGTAGTCGCCTTGCCCGAACTCGGGCTCCTCGAGGTCGTACGCCGGGGCAGGTGCGGCGTCGTTGTCGGTCGCAGCCTCGCCGTCGGTGAAGAAGTCGTCGCGGAGCTCGATGTCGTCCGACGAGGAGTCGTCGCGCCCGAAGCCGTCGGGCTCGTCGGCGTACTCACGTGGGTTCACTGTCATCGTGGTCCCACTCTACGTGGCGAGCTTCGTCTCCATCGACCGCTTTTGCGCAGGTGACGTCCAGGTGCCGGTCGCGACGAGGACCGCCGGCCCCTTCAGGTGGAGGTGACCGTCGGCACCCCAGGTGACGGTGAGTGCGCCTCCTGGGACGGTGACGGAGTACGTCGTCGGAAGCGGCGGTGGTGTGCTGCCGGCGGACCGGCTCACCGCGGCGGCGACGGCGGCGCAGGCACCGGTGCCGCACGACCACGTCTCACCGGCCCCGCGCTCGTGCACCCGCATCGCGACCGTCTGGTCGCCTGCGGCCACGAACTCGACGTTGACGCCGTCGGGATACTCGTGCGCGCACGAGATCGGCGCTCTCGAGAGCTCACCGACCTCGGCCAGCGTCTCGACGAAGACGACAGCATGCGGGTTGCCGGTGTCGACGCGGACGGCGTCGTAGTGGCGGCCGTTGGCGCTGATGTCGACTTGCCCCCCGATCACCGGGGCCCCCATGTCGACGCTGATCTCGCCGTCGTCGCAGTACGTCACCTGCTTGATGCCGTCACGCGTGTCGACCGCGAGCGGACCGTCGAGACCGGCCGGGTCGACCAGCCCGCTGGCCTCGAGGTAGCGGGCGAAGACGCGAACGCCATTGCCGCACATCTGCGACACCGAGCCGTCGGCGTTGCGGTAGTCCATGAACCACGCCGCCCCGCCGTCGACGTCACCGCGCAGCACCCGCAGCACCCCGTCGGCGCCGACCCCGCCCCGCCGGTCGCACAGCTGCGCGACGACCGCGGGCTCGAGGTCGCCGTGCACGGAACCGTCGAGATCCGGCAGTACGACGAAGTCGTTGTGCGTGCCGTGGCCTTTGACGAAGGGGAAGTTCACGCCCTCGATCGTACGGCGTCGAGCGCTAGCTCCGAGATGTTCGGAGCGTCGTACGGAAGCCAGCTGATGCGGGGGTCGCGGCGGAACCAGGCGTCCTGGCGCCGTGCGAACCTGCGCGTGCCGACGACGGTCGCCTGCCGCGCCTCCTCCTCGCTCCACTCCCCCGAAAGGAACCTGAGGACCTGTGCGTAGCCGAGGGCGCGGCTCGCCGTCCGGCCCTCGCGCAGACCGGCACGTTCGAGGCGGCGGACCTCGTCGACGAGGCCGGCCGCCCACATCCGGTCGACGCGCGCCTCGATGCGTGCGTCGATGACGTCTCGAGGGACGTCGATGCCGAGCTGCACGACGTCGTCGAAGGCGTACACATGCTCCGGAAGCGTTGCCCGGAAGGGCTTTCCGGTGATCTCGACGACCTCGAGCGCCCGCACGATACGTCGCCCGTTGCCGGGCAGGATGACCGCGGCAGCCTCCGGGTCGACGTCGTGGAGCCGACGGTGCAGCGCAGCGGGGCCCACGGCGGCGAGCTCGGCGTCGAGGCGTCGGCGTACGTCGGCGTCGGTGCCCGGGAAGTCGAACTCGTCAAGCACCGCTCGCAGGTAGAGCGCCGAGCCGCCGGTCACGATGGGCGGCACGCCACGTCGACGGCAGTGCGTGATCGCCAGGCGTGCCCACCCCTGGAACTCAGCGACGCTCGCCGGTTCAGTGACGTCGAGCAGGTCGAGGAGGTGGTGCGGGACGCCGCGCCGTTCTGCCGCGCTCAGCTTGGCCGTGCCGATGTCCATGCCGCGGTAGAGCTGCATGGAGTCACCGTTGACCACCTCGCCACCAAGAGCGATGGCCAGCTCGACCGAAAGGTCGCTCTTGCCGGCTGCGGTCGGGCCGACCACGGCGATCAGCACAGGGTCGGCGTCCACCCGCCCAGTATCACCGACCGACTTGTCAGGGTGTGCTGGACAGGTTGGCGCTCAGCGGAGGCTGACAAGTCGGTCAGCTCGGTCGCGGAGTGCGCGGTGAGTCGAGCCACCGGTCAATCAGCGAGGTGAAGTCGCGTCCGGTCTCGACGTTGACGTAACGCGTGAACGTCAAGCGGTCGACGTGGCCGTTGTCGTGATCGGTGACCCACGTCTTGACCAGCCGCTCGAACGCCTGGTCGCCGACCTGCTTGCGTATCTCGTTGAGCATCATGGCCGGCCCGAGGTAGACGTTGAGGTCGCCGAACGACTGGGGGTCGTAGTCACCTGGCGGACCGGACTGCTGCCGCGCCTGGTTGTCGTAGCCGCGCCACTCGTCTACTCCGCCGGCGTACATCGGCCTGCCGAGGTCTCCCTCGTACCACTGCTGGAAGTACATCGCGAAGCCCTCGCTGAGCCATAGCCCGCGCCAGTCGACCGGCGTGACCGCATCGCCGTACCACTGGTGCGAGAGCTCGTGTTGCAGCACCGCGTCAGGGCGCTCGGCCGCACCTCGGCTCATCGTGACCAGCGTCTGCGTCTCCATCGCGCTCGTGCCGCCGACGACCACGACGCCGAGCGTCGAGAACGGGTAGTCGCCGGCGTGGCCCTCGAGCCACTCGAACGCGGTGGCCCCTTCGCGCTTGAGCGTTGGCAGCAGGTCCGTGTCTCGCGGCATCAGCCAGTAGGAGATCTCCATCCCGCTGTTTGTGATGCCGGTGTGCCGCCTGTAGGGACCGATGGCGATCGTTGTGAGGTAGGAAGCCATCGGTTCGTCGACGTGCCAGTTCGTGACGGTCTCGCCGCCCGCGCGGGCCCGACCGGTGAGCTTGCCGTTGAACACCCCCACGTCTGCGCCGCGGGTGTGGATCCGGGCGTCGTACAGCGCCTCGTCGGACGGGTGGTCGTTCACCGGGTACCACGTGAAGGCGCCGAACGGCTCCTGGAACGTGTAGACGTTGCCGTCTCGGTCGGTGTTCCAGCCGAGGCCCTCGGTGCTGTCGAGGCGTCGGCTCGGCGCCGGTGTCGAGACGGGCTCGCCTCGGTAGGAGATTGTGAGGGTATGGCGGACCCCGCGCGCCATCTGCTGCCCGTGCATCACGAGACCGTCGTCGGCCTGCTCGAAACTGACGGGCCTGGCGTCGAGCTCGACGTTGTCAACGGTCAAGGCGGCGGCCAGGTCGAGCCGGACGGTGTCGGTCGCCGTGGTGGTGCGGAACGTGGCGGTGGTCGTGCCGGTGAGCGTCTGCCCGTCCCAGCTCAGGTCGAGGAAGTAGTGGAGGACGTCGATCTCGGGGTTGCTCGTGTCAGGGTAGAAGGGGTCTTCGACGGGTTGGGACTTTCCCGCCGTCAGCTCCATTGCAGCAGGAATGACCGGTGACGCTGACTCGGTCGATGACGTCGAGCTGTCTGAGGTCGTAGTGGTTGCGGTGGGTGTGGTGGTCGTCGGGGGCGAGGGTGTTGACGTCGACTGCGTCCGCGCCTGCCTCGGCGTACGGCCGCCGGCTGCGCTCGCGTCTTGAGCGCCGTCGCAGGCGGCCAGCGCGAGCATGAGGGCGGCCGCGGCACACACGCCTGTGCGTTTGCTGGTGGACGTCATGGCTCGTCTGCTTCCCGAGAAGATGCTGGCGTGCGCCGACGGCGAAACCAAGTCCTCAGGATAGATGACGCCGGAGCAGCGCACGCGGTTGTCACAGCTCACGCGTAAGCCGGCATTGGAATCGGCTCCAGCGGTCGGGCAGGATAGGAGATCCACTCACCCGCCTACCGACAGGAGACAGCGATGGGATTCCTCGACAAGGCACGGGCGAAGGCCACCGAAGCCGTCGACAAGCATGGGGACAAGATCCAACAGGGCCTCAACAAGGCCGGTGACATGGCCGACAAGAGGACGCAGGGTCGGCACAGCGACAAGATCGCCAACGCCAAGACCAAGGCGGCCCAGGCGATGGAGAAGCTGAACAAGAAGGGCGACGGCCGCCCGCCGACCGATGGGGGCGCGATGCCTCCACCGCCGCCGCACTGAACTGACCCAGGAAGTGTCGCCGTACGCCGACAGCGGGACCGGTCGCGCTAGTGGTTGAACACCCAGTCGGCGACCAGGTAGCCGACACCCAAGGGCGCCTCGTCGTAGCGCAGCCGCGCCGTGACAAAGGCGCCCTGCTGTTGCGCTCGCACAGCTGCCCCGGCGAGCACCTGCCAGGGCACGCGCCCGGACGCCCACAGTTGGTCGGCGAGGACTCCGTCGAGACGTAGCAGCGCCTCGCCGTCACCGGTGCCGAGGGCCTCCGCGACCGTGCGGTCGAAGCCGGCAGCGCGATCGTCGACGTACCCCGGCGCCGCGGTGCTGCGCTTGGCGGAACCGTCGCCGAGGACGAGAAGGGCGGTCCGCTCCACAACTTCGGCCAGCTGGCGACCGGTGCTGGCACATTCGGCGGCAGGCGCGTCGGTCGGGACGGCCAGGTAGCTCCGGTCCCCCGACCAGCCCGCCTGGTCGAGCAGGAAGGCGCCGAGGGTCAGGCTCAA
>JACCVA010000078.1 GCA_013698435.1 Nocardioidaceae bacterium
CGCAACAACGTCGTGCTCTCCCGCCGCGCGTGGCTCGAGCAGACCCAGTCCGAGGTCCGCCAGAACTTCCTCACCCAGCTGCAGAAGGGTCAGGTCCGACCGGGCGTCGTCTCGTCGATCGTCAACTTCGGTGCGTTCGTCGACCTCGGTGGCGTCGACGGGCTCGTCCACGTGTCCGAGCTGTCCTGGAAGCACATCGACCACCCGTCCGAGGTCGTCGAGGTGGGTCAGGAGGTCACGGTCGAGGTCCTCGACGTCGACATGGACCGGGAGCGCGTCTCGCTGTCGTTGAAGGCGACGCAGGAGGACCCGTGGCAGCAGTTCGCCCGGACTCACCAGATGGGTCAGATCGTGCCGGGCAAGGTCACCAAGCTGGTCCCGTTCGGTGCGTTCGTGCGCGTCGACGAGGGCATCGAGGGCCTGGTGCACATCTCCGAGTTGGCCGAGCGCCACGTCGAGATCCCCGAGCAGGTCGTGCAGGTCGGCGACGACGTGATGGTCAAGATCATCGACATCGACCTCGAACGACGCCGCATCTCGCTGTCGCTGAAGCAGGCGAACGAGGGGCTCGACCACACGTCCGACGACTTCGATCCGACGCTCTACGGCATGGCGGCGACCTACGACACCGAGGGCAACTACCTCTACCCGGAGGGTTTCGACGCGGCGACGGGCGAGTGGCTCGAGGGCTACGACGACCAGAAGGCGGTTTGGGAGAAGCAGTACGCCGAGGCGCACACCCGCTGGGAAGCCCACAAGCAGCAGGTGCAGGAGGCCAACAAGGCCGACGTCGAGGCCGGCGAGGCTTCGCACTACTCGTCCGACGGGGCCGGCACGAGCGCCGAGAGCCCGGCGGCGAGTGACGACTCCTCGTCCGCCGTACCCGATCCAACGGACGGCTCCCTCGCCTCGGACGAGGCGCTGCAGGCGCTTCGCGAGAAGCTCACCGGCGGTCAGTGACGCCCAACGGCGTGACATCCGGCCGTACGCTGGCCGGATGCCACGCCGGGGGAGCACACGCATGCGGGTGGGTGCGCTCGCGGTCGGGCTGACGCTGGCGCTGCTCGCCGGCTGCACGCACAATGACGAACCGCCCGAGGGCACCGGCGCCTCCGACACCTCCGCCACGTCCTCCACCACGGTCACGGTGCCGCCCGAGCCACCGCAGTGGGTGGTCACCGTCGGCGACAGCTACATCTCGGGTGAAGGGTCCCGCTGGGCCGGCAACACCATGCGCCGTGCTGCCCCGACCGATGCGCTCGGCCCGACGGCGTACGAGGACCGACCCGGTGCGGAGAGCCAGCCAGGTTGCCACCGCGCGCAGGAGTCGATCGCGACGCTGCAGCTGCCGAACGTACGGGGCAAGAACCTTGCCTGTTCCGGCGCAACGACCCGCTCGTCCGCCGGGCCTGCCGGTCTGCGCTTCAAACCAGGCCTCGACTTCCACCGCGACGCCGACGGCAACCGGGGGCAGGCGTTGGCGCTCCAAGGGTTCGCGCGCACCCACGACGTCAGTCATGTGGTCGTGTCGATCGGTGGCAACGACTTCGGCTTCGGTCCCGTGGTGGCGAGGTGCGCCCTCGGCTTCCTCGGATTGTTCTCGCCGCGACAACCGTGCAGCGCCGACCCCGATGTCACCGCCCGGTTCAGCGTGAAACAGGCGCGCACCGTCGGCGAACATGCTCGCGCGGCGTTCGACCGAGTCACCAAAGCCATGACGCGGGCGGGCTATGCCGACGCCGACTACCAGCTGGTGGTGCTCAGCTACCCCTCACCGCTGCCGAGCAGCAACCAGGTCCGCTACCAGCGCGACCAGCCCCGCTATGACGTCGGTGGCTGTCCGTTCTTCGACGCCGACCTCGACTGGGCAAACGACGTGGCGCTCGCAACGATCAATACCACCGTCGGCAAGGCCGCCACGGCGGTCACCGGACCTGACGTCGTGCGGCTCGACCTGAGCCGGGCGTTGGAAGGCCACCGTCTCTGCGAGCGCGGCGTCGACACCTTCGCGGCCACCGGCCTCGCGTCATGGCAGTCGAACGGTGCCGCGTCCATCCTCGAATGGGTCAACCGCATCTATTTCACCGTGGCGCCCTGGCAGTTGCAGGAGTCGCTGCACCCCAACTACTGGGGGATGCGCGCCGAGCAGAGATGCGTCGAGCTGGTGATCAGCCAGCGGCTGTCGAGCGGTCGGGTCGGCTGCCGGCCGACGGGCGGCCTGACGTCGGCCGGGACGCCGGCCATGCGTCTGGCGCGCTGAGCCGGACGTGGGTCAGCGGTGCGCCTTCTGTACGTATGGGGTGCTGGGCAGGTCGGGTGAAGGAGACCAGTCGCGGGGGAGACCTGAGGCGGCGCGGAACCCGTAGCCGTCGGCCTTGACGAACGCAGCCAGCCGAACCGTGCCCCACACGGCGAGAGCCCCCACGGACACGGCGCCGATCACAGCAAGAATTGTTTCCATGTCCTCAGTGTGCGCCTCTTTTTCCCTTCACAGAAGTGGCAGTTAGGCCGTAGTACCTCGATTTCCTGCCAGTTTCCTGCCATCATGGTGGGCATGCTGAAGAACGTCGCGGTCCTCGTCTACCCGGGGGTGGCCCCGTTCGAGCTCGGGGTCCTCTGCGAGGCCTGGGGGATCGACCGAGCCGACCAGGGCGTGCCCAACTTCGACTTCGCCATCTGTACGCCGGACCCGGGAGAGGTGGCAACCAGCCTTCCGGGCTTCGGGCTGCAGGTGACCGAAGGGCTCGACCGGCTCGACGCGGCAGACCTGATCTGCCTGCCGGCGATGCCGCGGGACGCTCCCGTGCCTCCCGAGGTCATCGCGGCGCTGCGGTCGGCGTACGACCGCGGCGCTCGCTTGCTGTCGGTCTGCGTCGGGGCGTTCGTGCTCGGGGAGGCCGGACTGCTCGACGGGCGCCGCTGCACCACCCACTGGCGCTACGTGGAGGAGCTCGAGCAGCGGTTCCCGCTCGCCCTGGTCGACTGCGCCGTGCTGTACGTCGACGACGGGCAGGTCATCACGTCGGCGGGCTCTGCCGCGGGCG
Organism: Nocardioidaceae bacterium; assembly: GCA_013698435.1. Classification (GTDB taxonomy): domain Bacteria; phylum Actinomycetota; class Actinomycetes; order Propionibacteriales; family Nocardioidaceae; genus JACDHG01. Next base: position 3,045 of record JACCVA010000078.1, read on the forward strand.
TCGACGCGTGCCTGCACCTGATCCGGCAGGAGTTCGGCTCCGGCGTCGCGGCCACCGTCGCTCGCCGAATGGTGGTTCCGCCGCACCGCGACGGCGGCCAGGCACAGTTCATCGAGACACCGGTGCCGGCCCCCGCGGAGACCCTGCAGCCGCTGCTCGAGTGGATGGCGTCGCACGTCCATGAGGACGTCGGCGTCGAGACGCTCGCCGCACGCGCGCTCATGTCGCCACGCACGTTCGCCCGTCGGTTCAAGGCCGAGACGGGCACCACGCCCTACCACTGGGTGACCAACCAGCGTGTCCTGATCGCCGAGCGGCTGCTCGAGGAGTCGCACGAGACGGTCGAGCGCATTGCAAGTCGGGTCGGCTTCAGCAATGCCACCGCGTTGCGGCACCACTTCACCCGGCTGAGGGGGACGACGCCGCAGCAGTACCGTCGGACATTCTGCAGTCCGCAGGCGCGCGAGCAGGTGAGTCAGAGCGGCTGACCTACCTGCCGCCGAGGTCGGTCGCGCGGCTCGTGGCTACTCCAGGCTCAGTAACAGCTTGCGTAGCAGCCCGGCGAGCTGGGCTCGCTCCTCGGCGTCGAGAGCGTGCAGCAGCTGGTCCTCGTTGGCGAGGTGCAGCGGATGTAGTCGATCGACGAGAGCGCGCCCCTGCCGGGTCAGCCCGATCACCCGGCCTCGGCCGTCGCTCTCGCTCACCTGCCGGTCAACCAGGCCGAGGCGCTCCAGGCGGTCGACACGTTTGGTCACCGCGCCGGACGTGACCATGGTGGCGGCCGAAAGCTCCGTAGGCGTCAGCTCGTAGGGGGAGCCCGAGCGCCTCAGGGAGGCCAGCACGTCGAAGTCACCGTTGCCCAGTGCTGCCTGGGCGAACACCTCACGGAGTCGGGTGTCCAGCAGCGCCCCGACCCGATGGATCCGGCCGATGACCTCCATCGGGCCGACGTCGAGATCGGGCCGCTCGGCGGCCCACTGGTCAGCGATGTGGTCGACGGCGTCCGCAGCGACAGGGTCAGTCATGGCTTGAGTTTAGCTTCCATGGAAGGTAATTTGATTTCCATGGAAACTAGTCCGCAGTTGAATGTTGCGCTGACGACAGCGGTGGCTCCCATCGCGTGGGGATCCACCTACCTGGTCACCCAGTCATGGCTTCCACCGGATCGGCCGTTGTTCTCGGCTATGGTGCGCGCCTTGCCGATCGGGCTGCTCCTGCTCGTGCGCGGGCGCGAGCTGCCGCGCGGAGAGTGGTGGTGGAAGGCCGCCGTGCTCGGTGCCTGCAACATCAGCCTCTTCTTCGCTCTGCTGTTCCTCGGTGCCTATCGGCTTCCGGGTGGCCTGGCATCGACGACCACGGCGATCTCTCCCCTGGTCGTGATGCTGCTGGCTTGGCCGGCGCTGGGGGAGCGGGCACCGTTGTCGCGGGTCGCGGCCGGGTTCGTCGGCATCGTCGGCGTCGGGCTGTTGGTACTGCGCAACCCCGGCGACGTCGACCTCATCGGTCTCGGTGGCGCGCTGGGTGCGGTGCTCGCCTCGGCGGTCGGGTTCGTCCTGGTCAAGCGTTGGCCACCGCCGACCGACCTGCTCACGGTGACCTCCTGGCAGCTGGTGGCGGGCGGGCTGCTGCTCGTGCCGGTGGCGCTCGTCGTCGAGGGAGCGCCCCCGGTGCTGGACGCGAGCGCAGTTGGGGCATACGGCTACCTCAGTCTCGTCGGGACCGGACTTGCCTACGTGTGCTGGTTCGGCGGTCTCGGGCGGCTCCCCGCGGGGTCCGTGTCGCTGATCGGCCTGATCAACCCCGTGGTAGGCACCGCGCTGGGGGTGTGGTTCATGCAGGAGACGTTCGGCCTCGCGCAGGCCGTCGGGATGGTCCTCGTGCTCGGCGGTGTCCTCGCGGGGCAGCCGGTCCTGGCTGCACACCTGGCCGCCTTGCGCAGGCGTATGGGCCGGCACGACGCGCGATGCGCTCACGGATCGCCACCGCCCCTCCCGGGGGGGCTGACACCACGCTGAGCCCTGGGCAGCGGCCAGTGTGGCAGGCTGGCTCGCGTGCTGCGCGTGGGTCTGACCGGTGGGATCGCGTCCGGCAAGTCGACCGTCAGCGCCCTGCTCGCCGAGCACGGCGCCGTGGTCATCGACTCCGACGTCTTGGCCCGCGAGGTGGTGGCAGCCGGTACGCCGGGTCTGGCCGACGTGCTGGTCGCCTTCGGACCCGGTGTGCTCAGCG
>JACCVA010000085.1 GCA_013698435.1 Nocardioidaceae bacterium
ACCACTTCCGCACAGTACGTCGACTCCACCGGCGCCGGTCGGCGCAGCCGGCCAAGGAACCAGCGGCTCGCCAAGGCCGCGGTCGCCGGGAACGGGGTGCCATTCGCGCGGGCGATAGTGCGCAGCAGCGCATCTTCCATCTGCCGAGTGACCTGGGCGTCAAGCTGCCGCAGCCAGGTCCGCTGGCCGTACCGATGGCTCCACTGCAAGACCGCGGACTGCAGGTCGTGCAGCTGCACGCCACGGTGGTGGGTGCCGGTCCAGACGTCGAGCAGCCCGCGGCCGAGCTCGGCATGCCACATCAACGGCGGCAGGTCGTCGAGCACGACCGCCATCCCTACATGGTTGACCGGGGCGTTGGTGACGGCACGGATGGCCTGGTCGGCGGTTGACCAGCCGCGGAAGAGCCACAGGTCTCCGGTGCGGGTCTGGTCGACAGCCGCGTCTAGGCTCAGCACTGCGTCATCCACGGAAAGGTCTCCTGTTCATGAACCTATGGAAGGTTCTGGGTGTCGCCGGTCTCGCCGGCGTCGCGGCGGCTGGTGTCATCATCGTCCGTGAGCAGCGACAACGTACGCAGCTGGCGCCTGAGGAGATCCGTGCTCGGCTTCACGAGCGGCTCGCGCAAGCGACTCCAGCGGAGACTGTCAAGCCTGTGCCGGAAGTCGTTTCCTCCTCCACCGCACCCAGACGATGGATCTCCAGGAAGCGCCGGCGTCGCTTCGATCGACCGTGAGCGGCGTGCGGCGAGGGGCGACGGTCGGCTGGTTCGTCAGAACGTGGGCAGAGCGATGAGAGTGACGTTGTCGGCCGGTTCACTGCTCTGACATTGCAGCGAGCTGGCGTCGCACGCGAGGACTGAGCCTGACCGTCCGTCGCCGGAGACGTCGGGGGCCAGCATGACCGCGGTCTCGCCTCTGGCCCAGGTCATGCCCATGACGAATGACTGACCACCGAGATTCAGGAGTCGGCCTTTCCGGTGGCCGTGTCGATGACCACTGACCCCCGGTGGGAGTAACCGATGTAGTACCGGCCGTCATGGCTGAGGCTGCCGTCGGGCTCGACCGAGGCGTCCGAAACGCAAGGACGACCAAGACGCACCAACAAATCTTCGAAGTCGACATCGTCCCGCTTACCCATTGAGGTCCTCTCAGCGACGCCCTCGCCAGGATCATCTACCTGTCTGAACGCGCTTCGTCCACGTTAGGTCGAACCGGAGACTGAGCAGAGCGCGTGACGGGCACCGGCATCGCGGCGGGCGGCATCACCCGACGTAAGAGCTGTGACAGCGCGACGCCGAGCAGCGCGATCACGCTCAGCCCCAGCCACAGCGGCGCCGAACCGCGCTGGAGCAGCCAGGTCATCGTCACGGGAGCGACCGTGGAGGAAACCGTCCACGACATCTGGTACAGCGACGCATACCTGCCGAGCAGATGAGCGGGGGCGGCGTCAGTCGACAGGGCGGACAGCACGGGACCTGCGACAAGCTCTCCGGCGGTGTAGACGACGGCACCGATCAGCATGATGGCGATGCCGATGCCGATGCCCGCCCAGTCGGCGGCGAACATGACAGCGTAGGAGGCCACGAAAAGCAACGCCCCGAGGCTCACGATGTTGGTCCGTACGGAACCCTCCATCGCGTTGACGACGAGGCCCTGGCCAAGCCCGATCATCACGGTGTTGATCGTGAACACTGCTCCGGCCACCCAGCCCGGCAGGCCGAGCGACTGGGTGATGTAGACCGGAATGGCGATGTTCAGCGCCATCGCCGACGTGGCGAAGCTGAAGTTCGTCAGCACGAAGAGCAAGTACGGGCGGTCCCGCAGGACTTGGCGCCATCCTTGCCGCTGTTCTGGTCCTGTCGACGCCGTCGGAGCATCGATCGGCAGCGGCGGTTTCTCCACCGACAGGAGCAGAAGAAAGGCGAGCAGGTAAGAGCCGGCGTTGGCGAGCACAACCGCGGAGTAGGCCGTCGTCGTCCCCACGGTGATCGCAAACGCGGCCACCAACCCACCGATGGCAAAACTGGCGTTGCGCAGCGCTCCGAGGAAACCGAACCAACGCTCGCGCTCCCCAGGCTCCGAGATCTCCGCGACGACCGGGCTGAACGACCCCCAGAACGCGGTCTGACCGACTTGGACCACAGCGGAGGCGACGAGCACCGTCGCGAACGAGTCGGCGAAGACGTATCCGACGAAGCCGACAGCCTGGATCAGGTTCGCGACCAGGAGGATCTGGCGAGCTCCGATCCGGTCGACGATGCCCCCGACCATCGGAGCGAACGGCAGCCGCAGGGCGGATGCCAACGAGAGAGCCATGCCGATCTGGACCAGCGACAGCGAGGTGGAGGTCAGGAAATACAGCACAGAGATCGGCATGAAGACGCCGCTGCCGATCGCGTCAACCGCCATGGCCGTGACGAATCGACGATGGCGACCGATAGGTGGGAACCCAAGTCTCTGTAGCACAGAACAATCCTCAATGTTCAAGTTGACTTGAAGTCAAATGGAGTGGCGTGGAGCCGAGGAGCGCGCAGGATGACCGTCGCAAGCCCTCAGTGGGGGAGTGGCCCCGCCACGTAGCGCTGGATGGTCGGCGAGAAGTCACGGATGACGTCCGTGCGGGTCAAGTCGGCCACGGCGGGCAGCCGAAGGACGTAGCGGGTGAGCGCCAGACCCAGCATCTGCGATGCCACGAGCGCGGATCGGCGTTTGAGTTCCGACGCCGCCACCACCGGCCGCAGTGCACCCACAACCTGCGACGCGAACACAGTGTGCAGGCGCTGGGCGGCGTCCTCGTGAGACACGGCTGAGCGCAACAGCATGATGAGGGCGTCCTCGTTTGGTTCGCCCTCCCACCGGTGCAGGAAGTGCTCGACCAGTGCCCGGCCACGCCGCGACTTCGGCACCTGGGCGAGGTCAGGGAGTCTCAACTCGATCCGCACCGCGGCGGCGAACAGCTCCTGCTTGCTCCCGAAGTAGCGGATGACCATCGCCGGGTCGATGTTTGCCTGAGCCGCGATGGCACGCACGCTGGCGCCGTCGAAGCCGAGCTCGTGGAAGGCGTTCCGCGCCGACGCCAGGATGGCGGCCTTCGTTCGGTCACCCTTGCGCGGAGAGACCTCCTCCGTCATTGCTGCCCTCCCATACGTCCTCAGTTTGCTGAACACGACGCTACCGGCAGCATCGAGCTCAACGCTGGGTGACCTATGGAAGCACATGGCCATTTTGAAAAATCAACAAGTGTTGACATCAGCGATAGTGAGTGGTTACTGTTGCGACCTCACCCGGTCGTAAAGGAGCACGTGATGTCCACGAAGAACACCGATTCTGTCCGCGGGGCGCTGCTACCCGTCGTGCTGGTATCTCTGGCGCTCGTCGTTGCAGCGGTACCCGCGCTCAACGTCGCGTTGCCGAGCGTTGCCCGTGACACGAACGCGACTATCAGTCAGCTTCAGTGGATCGTGGACTCGTACGCCCTGGTGTTCGCCGGCCTTCTTCTTCCCGCTGGGGCGCTCGGAGACAGGTACGGGCGTAAGCCGGTGCTGATCTCAGGACTCTTCGTGTTTGCGCTCGGGTCTGGTGTTGCGGCGCTCACCAGTACGCCCGAAGCGCTCATAGCGCTGAGGGGGGTGATGGGGATCGGGGCCGCCCTGGTGATGCCGACGACATTGTCGATCATTACGACGTCGTATCCAAGGGACCGTCAGGGAAAGGCAGTTGGGGCTTGGGTCGGAGTTGCGGGGGCGGGCGCGGTGCTTGGCCTGTTGGTTTCCGGCTTGCTGCTCGAGATCTGGGAGTGGGAGGCGGTATTTGCGCTCAATAGCGCCCTTGGGCTGCTCGTAGCGGTGGCCGCCACCCGTATGGTCCCCAACTCGCGAGACAAGCAGCCCCCTCGCGTGGACTATCTCGGCGGTCTGCTGTCCGTTGTCGCACTAGCCGGCATCGTCTTCGGAGCGATCGAGGGCCCGGAGCGAGGCTGGAGCGACGCCGTTACCTTGGGCGCCTTCGGGATCGGCGTCACTGCCCTGCTGCTGTGGGTCGGATGGGGCTTCCTCGCGAAGGAGCCGTTGCTCGACCCTCGGCTCTTCCGTAACCGTGCCTTCTCCACTGGGGTGTTGTCCATCACGGTCCAGTTCTTCGTCTTCTTCGGTTACGTCTTCGTCATCCTGCAGTATCTACAGCTCGTCTTGGACTACTCACCGTTGCAAGCGGGGGTTGCTCTCACCCCGATGGCTGTGGTGCTGGGCGGACTTTCCCGCCGCGTGCCGCACCTAGCGGAAAAGGTCGGCCGCCGACCGTTGACCGTCGGCGGCCTGCTTCTGGTCGCCGCCGGAGTCGGCATCTTGTCCCAGCTGGAGCCAGACTCGTCCTACTGGTTGATATTGACGGGAATCGTGCCCATCGGCGCCGGGATGGCACTGGCAACATCACCAGCAACCACTGACATCGTGAGCGCACTACCGCAGGAGAAGCAAGGAGTGGCATCCGCCGTGAACGACGCTGCTCGCGAGGTCGGCGGAACCCTGGGCATAGCCATTCTCGGTAGTGTGCTGAACGAGCAGTACCGCAATGGTGTGGCCGAAGCCGCGCCGGCGGCCGCTCCCGACAGCATCATCCACGTGGCGCAGGAGTCGCTGGCCGCTGCGCTGGCGGTCGCGTCCGACCTGGGTGAAAGAGGGACCCAGCTCGCCGTAGGAGCTCGGGGCGCGTTCACCGATGGCCTGTCCGACGCCTTCTACTCGTCGGTCGGCCTCCTGCTCCTCGTCGCTGCCTTGCTTGCCGTCATGGTCCCCGGCAGAACCGCGCGCAAGGACGCCGAACCGGTGCCGGCGTGGCCGGGTGCGGACGAGGCGGACCCCGGCCCTCGCCGTACCAGCTCCCTCAGCCAGTAGGAGGCGGCGCTACCGGCCGGACTGTCGTGGCATCGGCTTCACGCCTTAGGATTCCGGCCATGCCGCCGTCATTGATCGAACCGCGGACCGAGCGACTCGTGATGCGGGCTTGGTGCGGCGCTGACCGCGAGCCGTTCGCCGTGATGAACGCTGACCCCGAGGTGATGCGCTACTTCCCTGCCCACATGACGCGTGCCGAGAGCGACGCCTTCGTCGATCGGATAGAGGGCCGGTTCGCGGTCCAAGGCTACGGGCTGTGGGCACTGGAGGTCGCGGCGACCGGCGAGTTCGTCGGGTTCACCGGACTGAACCCCATGCCCGCGGGGGTTCCAGGCTCCGGTGGTGTCGAGGTCGGATGGCGGCTGGCGCGCTCTGCCTGGGGTCACGGCTACGCGACAGAAGCCGGCCGGGCCGCTCTCGAGGTCGCCTTCGGTCGTTTGGGACTGGACGAGGTGTGGTCGCTGACCGCGGAAGCGAACGCAGCGTCACGGGCAGTCATGTCGAGGCTCGGGCTCTCGCACGTGGCGACGCAGGAGCATCCCGGGCTGGCTGCCGACAGCCCCGTGCGGTTGCACGTGTTCTACCGAATCACACGCCAGGAGTACGCCGGGAGGGCGGCGACGACCGCGATGTCGGATCGACGCGTGTGCTCGCCGTAACCCTCGGGGCGGCGGGCGTCTTGCTGAACCAGCTCTTCATCTGGCCGCAGGTCTGGCGGGCCCGACGGACTCTGGAAGGGGTTTCCCTGCTGACGGCACTGTCCGGGGTACTGGCCCGGTTGGCTTGGAGCGTCTACGGATGGCAGACCGGCGACGTCGCGCTGATCGCAGGCAACGTGACCGTCACCGTCGGTTTCCTACTGCTCGTGCTGCTGCTCGCCCGCGGTGGGGTTGTCTCCTTGCCACGAGCCGCGCTCGGCACCGCCGCGGTGGTGGCCGGTGTGGTCGCTGCCGCCACGGCGACGGTTGTGCTC
>JACCVA010000161.1 GCA_013698435.1 Nocardioidaceae bacterium
GCAGGCTGGGCGTGCCCTGCCCGTGGCCCTCGGACGCAGTCACCATATGCAGCTTCGGTGACGCCTCCGCGGATCACTCCACGGCCACCGGCGCGATCAACGCAGCGATCCAGGTGGGGTACCAGAATCTGCCTATGCCTCTGCTCTTCGTCTGCGAGGACAACGGGATCGGCATCAGCGTCCGGACCCCGCCAGGGTGGATCGCGCACAACTTCGCAAACAGAGGCGGGTTGGAGTACTTCGAGGCGGACGGCTGCGACCTCGCGGATGTTCTCGCGGTCTCTGCGCGGGCAGCAGCCTGGGTCAGGCACCATCGCCGCCCCGCCTTCCTCCACCTTCGGACCGTGCGACTGATGGGCCACGCCGGCTCGGACGTCGAAACCGTCTACCGCAGTCGTGCCGTGATCCTTGCCGACCAGCACCGCGATCCGCTGGTCTCTTCGGCGCGTCTCCTCGTGACTTCCGGCGTCCTCTCGGTCAATGACGTGCTGGCCCGCTATGAGGCCAAGCGGGTGGTCGTCCTCGACCTCGCGCGCGAGGTTGCTGCGCTGCCTCAGCTGAGCACGCCCGAGGCGGTGATGGCACCACTTGCGGCACCGTCCCCGTCGTCCGTCGCGAGAGTCGTCGGGGTTGGTCCCCATCCCGAACGCCGGACCTTCTTCGGAGCGACCCTGCCCGAGGACGAGCGTCCGCTCACGCTGGCCCAGTCCATCAACCGGGCCCTCGGGGATCTCCTTGTCCGGCATCCGGAGGCGCTGGTCTTCGGTGAGGACGTCGCTCGAAAGGGTGGGGTCTACGGGGTGACCCGTGGGCTCGCAAGGAAGGCGGGTGGCGCTCGAGTGTTCGACACGCTCCTGGACGAGCAGTCCGTCCTCGGGCTTGCACTCGGAGCCGGTGTCAGCGGACTGCTCCCCATACCGGAAATCCAGTACCTCGCCTATCTGCACAACGCCGAGGACCAGCTGCGCGGAGAGGCGGCGACGCTGAAGTTCTTCTCTGACGGCCAGTACGCGAACCCGATGGTGACCAGGGTCGCCGCCTACGGATATCAGAAAGGCTTCGGAGGGCACTTCCACAACGACAACGCCGTTGGCGTACTCAGGGACATCCCGGGGCTGCTCGTCGCGTCTCCGGCCCGGCCAGATGACGCGGCGGGGATGCTCCGCACGTGTGCGGCCGCGGCTCTCGCCGACGGAGCGCCCTCCGTCTTCCTCGAGCCGATCGCGCTCTACCACTCACGTGACCTGCACGAGGAGAACGACAACCTCTGGCTCTCGCGGTATGCCGCGCCTGAGGACTGGCTGAGTGGACACGTGCCGATCGGTCGCGGCCGGACCCACGGAGACGGCACCGACCTGACGATCATCACGTTCGCCAACGGCCTTTTCCTGAGCATGCGGGCGGCTCGACGACTCGCGCGGTCTGGGGTTAGCTCGAGGATCCTGGATCTGCGCTGGTTGGTCCCGTTGCCGGCCGAGGACATCCTGCGGGAAGCCCAGGTCACCGGCAGGGCGCTCGTCGTCGACGAGACCCGTCGCTCAGGTGGTGTCTCCGAGGGGGTCTTCGCCGCCCTGGTCGACGGAGGCTTCACCGGCTCCCTCAGGAGGGTGACAGGTCAGGACAGCCTTACCCCACTGGGCAGCGCCGCTCGCCACGTCGTCGTCGACGAGGAGTCGATCGAGCATGCCGCACTTCAGCTGGTGCGTTCCTGAACACCACGGATGGCAACTCTCCCAACAGGCGGGGCACCGTCGAGCTCTCGTCGCTGTGGTGGCCGCCCGAGTAGCATGCGCGCAAATGCGCGACCGCACCCCATCCCGGCGCTTTCCGAAAGAGGCCCGATGTCCTCCACGAGCCCACCGCCCACCACCGCAGCGCCCTCGTCTGTGCGTCGCGTCATCGTCGCGAGTCTGATCGGGACCTCGCTGGAGTGGTACGACTTCTTCATCTACGGCATCGCCGCCGCGTTGGTCTTCAACAAGCTGTTCTTTCCCAACTTCGATCCTCTGGTCGGCACGCTCCTGGCATTCGCGACGTTCGCGGTGGGCTTCGTCGCCCGGCCTATCGGCGGGGTGGTCTTCGGCCACTACGGCGACAAGATCGGCCGCAAGAACGTCCTTCATTGTCACCCTCCTGCTCATGGGCATCGCGACTTTTGCCATCGGCCTGCTGCCGACCTACGCTCAGATCGGGGTGTGGGCGCCGATCGTGCTGGTTGCGCTGCGCTTCCTGCAGGGCCTCGGCCTTGGTGGGGAGTGGGGGGGCGCCGTGCTGATGACCCTCGAGTCCGGCGACTCCGACCGCCGGGGGCTCAACGCCAGTTGGCCTCAGGTCGGGGCCCCGATCGGTCTGCTTCTGGCCAACGGGACGCTGTCGATGATGGGGGCGGTGACCTCCGATGCGACCTTCCTCTCGTGGGGATGGCGAGTCCCCTTCCTGCTGAGCGGTCTGCTGGTCGTCGTCGGGCTGTGGATCCGCCTGACGATCGAGGAGAGCCCGCTGTTCCGGGAGGTCGAGGCGAGTGACGCCAAGGTCAGGGCGCCGATCATCGACGTCCTACGCCACTACCCCAGGCAGGTACTGCTGGCCATCGGCGCAAGGATTGGCGTCGACGTCGCGTTCTATACCTTCGTGCTGTTCATCACCACCTATCTGGTCACCTACCTCAAGCTGCCGAGCAGCTATGCGCTCAACGCTGTCCTGATCGCCGCCACCGGTCAGGTGCTCCTCATCCCGTTGTTCGGCAGGCTCTCCGACCGGTTCGGACGTCGACCCGTCTATCTCTTCGGCGCGGTCGGTGCTGCGATCTGGGTCTTCGTGTTCTTCGCGCTCCTCGACACGCGTAACTTCACCCTCATCGTCGTCGCCGCCGTGATCGCCTTGCTGTTCCACGCGGCGATGTACGGTCCGCAGGCCTCGTTCATCGCTGAGATGTTCCCGACCGAGATCCGTTACAGCGGCGCGTCCATGGGCTACCAGCTGGCGGGAATCTTCGGCGGGGCACTGGCCCCGATCATCTCCGTGGCACTCCTAAACCGCTACGACACCTCTCTCGCGGTCTCCCTCTACGTCCTGGCAGCGCTTGCCCTGACGACCTTCTGCGTCGTCGTGTCGGCGGAGACCTCAGGGACCGACCTGCAGGCAGACATGGTCAACGAGCGGCGGGAGCGCGGGAGCCCCGCTAGCTCGGGCGACCGGCACCGTGGTCCTCCAGGTCCCTGAGGAGGTGGGCACCTCACAACAGATATCGCGGGCGTGCAAGTAGCCCGGTGCGATGTTCGACGCCCACGCTCGCAGCCGCGGGTCGCGCGCCTTGATACCCCTATGCCGATCCGCGTACGACACATGCCCTCCGTGCTTGGTGGTGATGTCCAGCACCGGGCTCGGCCGACGGGTCCGCGACGTACGCGGGATCAGGTTTGGACGGCGTCGTTGGGGTCATGGCCGACCCGCGCAAGCAGCCGCTCGCTGAGCACGACGTCGTGCGGTAATCGCTTCAGGTCCCGGGCGTCCGCAGCAATCCCGTGCCCCCCGAGGACCCCAGCCAGCTGCGCCCAATGGTCTGCCTCCATGTCCTGGTGCGAACGCCCACCGAATGGCTCATCGGGTCCGACCACCGCGCGCGTGGTGTCCACGATGTCTTGGACCGATGTCTCAACCCAGATGTTGGGCGGACCCGACTCGCTCCAGCCTCGGTC
>JACCVA010000170.1 GCA_013698435.1 Nocardioidaceae bacterium
GCCCCGAGCGTGATCGTGGCCGTCTCGAGCGACTCCGACGCCCTGGCGGCCGCCTCCAGGTACGTAAGGGCCCGACGCGCGTCGCCACCCGCGAGCCGCACGAGCTGGTCGGCCGCTTCCTCGTCCAGAGTCAGCTGGCCGGCGAGCCCCCGGTCGTCGACGAGTGTGCGCGCCACCACGTCGCGGACGGCGTCGTCGGTGAGAGGTTCGAGGGTGAGCAGCAGCGACCTGGAAAGCAACGGCGAGATGACCGAGAAGAACGGATTCTCGGTCGTGGCGGCGATGAGGGTCACCCACCTGTTCTCGACTCCGGGCAGCAACGCATCCTGTTGCGCCTTGCTGAAGCGGTGCACCTCGTCGACGAACAGGACCGTCTCGCGTCCCCCGGCGGCCAGCTGCCGGCGTGCCGAGTCGATGACCTCGCGCACCTCCTTGACACCCGCCGACACCGCCGAGACCTCGACGAACCGTCGGTTCGTCTGGGCCGACACGATGGCGGCGATGGTCGTCTTGCCGGTGCCCGGCGGGCCCCACAGCATCAGTGCGGTGGCCTGGTCGGCCTCGACCAGGCGACGCAACGGAGAGCCGTCGCCCAGCAGGTGGTCCTGGCCGGCAAGCTCGTCGAGCGTCTGCGGGCGCATCCGCACCGCGAGCGGCGTGCCCTGGTGTTCGCGGCCGGCGAGGCTGCCGCCTTGGCCGTGCGCGGCGGACGTAGAACGCGACGGCGCTACCTCGAAGAGCGCATCGTCGGTCACGTCGTCACTGTAATGACGGCGCGGATGCGAGAAGGTCAGCGGACCTCGAGGCGGGGCGAGTCGGAGGAGTCGTCGTCGACCTGAGCGGCGATATCGCCCTCTTCGGCTGCGACGACCTGCATAGGCTCCGCGAAGTGGCACGCCACCTGCCGTCCGCCGACCTGCAGCAGCGGAGGCTCCTCGTTGGCGCAGATCTCCTGCGCCTTCCAGCAGCGGGTGCGGAAACGGCAGCCCGACGGTGGGTTGATAGGGCTCGGCACGTCGCCCTCGAGCCGGATCCGCTCGCGACGGCCACCGATGGCGGCCTGCTTGACGTCGGGGGCCGACGAGAGCAACGCCTGCGTGTAGGGGTGGTGCGGGCTGTTGTAGATCTGGTCGCGACCGCCCATCTCGACGATCTTGCCGAGGTACATCACGGCGATGTCGGGACAGAAGTGCCGCACGATCGCCAGGTCGTGTGCGATGAACAAGAAGGCGATGCCGAACTCTTTCTGGAGGTCCTGCAGAAGGTTCACGACCTGCGCCTGGATCGAGACGTCGAGCGCCGACACCGGCTCGTCGGCGACGATCAGCTTCGGGTTGAGGGCCAACGCTCGCGCGATGCCGATGCGCTGCCGCTGCCCACCGGAGAACTCGCTGGGGTAGCGGTTGTAGTGCTCAGGGTTGAGGCCGACCGTCTCGAGCAGCTCCTGCACGCGCGCGATCATCTTGTTCTTGGGCACCGTGTTGTGCACGAGCATGGGGGTGCCGACGATCGTGCCCACGGTGTGCCGCGGGTTGAGCGACGAGTACGGGTCCTGGAAGATCAGCTGGATCTCACGCCGGTAGGGCATCATCTCTTTCGAGCTGAGAGTGGCCAGCTCGTTGCCCTCGAACACCATCGACCCTGACGTGGGGTCGTACAACCTCGTCACCACGCGGCCCGTCGTCGTCTTCCCGCAACCTGACTCACCGACAAGTCCGAGCGCGGAGCCCTTCTGGACGGTGAAGCTGACGCCGTCGACCGCCTGGACCTGACCGATGGTGCGCCGCAGCAGGCCAGACGACTTCACCGGGAAGTGCTTGACCAGATCCTTGACCTCGAGCAACGGCACGTCGAGGTTGCTGTGGTATCCCCGCTTGTCGCGCGCCTCCTCGGCGGCGGTGGGGGCAGTCGTCTCGGTCACCCGATCACCTCTTTGACTTCGGTCTCGTAGATCGCGTCGGGATCAGGAAGGTGACAGCGCGTCATGTGGTGAGGCGACCGTCCGGCTCGCAGCTCGGGCAGGTCGGTGTTGCAGCGCCCGTCAGGCACCTTGTCCTTGTGCACGCACCGCGGGTGGAATGCGCAGCCGGTGGGCGGGTTCAACAGGCTCGGCGGTGTGCCGGGGATCGGCACCAGCGGTTTGGAGATGTCGCCGCTGACATCGGCGACGCTGCCGAGCAGTCCCCAGGTGTAAGGCATCTCGGGGTGCGTGAGGATCTCCTTGCACGCCCCCTTCTCGACCGCGCGGCCGCCATACATGACCAAGACGTTGTCAGCGACCTCGGCGATGACGCCGAGATCGTGGGTGATCATCACGATGGCCGACCCGAACTCCTTCTGGAGCTCCTGGATCAGGTCGAGGATCTGCGCCTGCACCGTGACGTCGAGGGCGGTGGTGGGCTCGTCGGCGATCAGAAGCTTGGGGTCGTTGACGAGCGACATCGCGATCATCGCCCGCTGCCGCATGCCGCCGGAGAACTGGTGGGGGTAGTCGTCGACCCGGCGGTCCGGCTGTGGGATCCCGACGAGCTCGAGCATCTCGATGGCCCGCTTGCGAGCCGTCTTCTTGTCCACCTTGTGGTGCAACCTGTACGCCTCCACGATCTGCTTGCCGATCGTGTAGAACGGGTGCAGCGCCGTCAGCGGGTCCTGGAAGATCATCGCGATGTCGTTGCCGCGGATCTTACGCATGGTGGCATCGGACGCGCCGACGATCTCCTCGCCGCCGACCCGGATCGAGCCCGTCATCCGGG
>JACCVA010000182.1 GCA_013698435.1 Nocardioidaceae bacterium
ACCTCCTTGCGCCGGGCGTCCGTGACCACCCGGAAGGTGCCGCTGATCCCTGCCAGCCACGCTGCGAGCGCGAGGTGGTCGTGGGTGCACACGCCGGTGACGGGGATGCCGAGTACGGCGCCTAGCGTGCGGGCGGTCACGAGTCCGACCCGCAGGCCGGTGAACGGGCCGGGTCCCACGCCGACGGCTATCTCTGTCAGGTGCCGCGGCTGCACCTCCGCGGCGGCGAGCACCTCGCTGATTGCCGGAGCCAGTAGTTCCCCGTGCCGGCGGGGGTCGATGGTGCACCGCTGGGCCAGCACGTCCTCGCCGTCGGCCACCGCGACGGTGACCGCGGGGGTCGCCGTGTCCAGCGCCAGCAACACGAACCACTCCTCCCTGTCTGCAGTCCGCGGCAGGCTATTGCCCGCGCCAGCTACCGCCGCCTCCCGCCGCCTGAGGTGGGGTCCCTGTCGCTGCGGCCACCCCCGCCGGCATCGACTCTGGGTAACGTCACCGCCCGCATTGCAGCAGCGGTCACGGAACAGAAACCCGCCTCCCGCGGCTGCTGGTCACCAGGCCGGGCATCGTGTAGATGAGCGGGCTCACAAGGTAAGAGTCATAAGGCGGAATTTACAGGCACTGAAGCTGAGCGACGCCAACACCGCACAGCAGCTATTGAAACCAGCGTGGTCGGCCAGATGCGCCGCGTTCTGACCGCTTAGCCTGGATCCACCGTCGGAGACGGTTGAGTCTTTGTGAGTCGGCGGCGGTGCCGTCACCGGGTTGGGCGTGTGCTTGTGGGGCCGGGTTGGCCGGTGGTCTCACGTAGTGTTCCGGTGGTCGGTCGCGTCCGCTGGCGTGGTGTGTGAAGTAGTCGCCGCGTGATCCGTTCTGGACTCTAGGCGGTGATCGCGGTCAGCGGCACCTCCTGGGTTTGTTCCTCGGTAGTCGTGACGCTCACCCGGGCGCGGGCGAGGACGTCGAGGCCGATGTAGCGGCGCATCTCGGTCCACTCGTCGTGCTGCTCGGCTAGGACGGCGCCGACGAGGCGGATCACGGCGTCGCGGTCGGGGAAGATGCCCACGACGTCGGTGCGGCGGCGGATCTCCCGGTTGAGCCGCTCGTTGGGGTTGTTGGACCAGATCTGCCGCCAGATGGATCTGGGGAACGCGGTGAACGCGAGGATGTCGGCGCGGGCGTCGTCGAGGTGCGCCGCGACCTGGGGAAGCTTGTCGGTCAGCGCGTCGAGGACCCGGTCGAACTGGGCGTGCACGGCGTCGGCGTCGGGTTGGTCATAGACCGAGTGCAGCAGCGCCTTGACCCACCCCCAGGCACTCTTCGGGGTGAGCGACATCAGGTTCGCCGCGTAGTGCGTGCGACATCGTTGCCAGCTCGCGCCGGGCAGCGTGGCGCCGATGGCGGCGACCAGGCCGGCGTGGGCGTCGGAGGTGACCAGCGCGACCCCGGACAGGCCGCGGGCGACCAGGTCGCGGCAGAACGCCAGCCACCCGGCGCCGTCCTCGGCGGAGGTGACCTGCAGGCCGAGGATCTCCCGGTATCCCTCGGCGTTGACCCCGGTCGCGACCAGCGCGTGCACCTTCACTGTTCGCCCGCCCTCGCGGACCTTGAGCACCAGCGCGTCGGCGGCCACGAACGTGTAGGGGCCGGCGTCCAGCGGCCTGGACCGGAACGCGGTCACCTGCTCGTCGAGGGCCTTGGCCATCTCGCTGACCTGGGACTTGCTCAGCCGGTCGATGCCCAGCGTCGCGACCAGCTTCTCCATCCGCCGGGTCGACACCCCGAGCAGGTAGCTGGTCGCCACCACCGTGATCAGCGCCGCCTCGGCGCGGCGTCGCCGCTCCAGCAGCCAGTCCGGGAAGTAGCTGCCGGTGCGCAGCTTCGGGATCGCCAGCTCGATCGTGCCGGCCCGGGTGTCCCAGTCCCGGCGCCGGTATCCGTTGCGGGTGTTCTGCCGCTCGTCGCTGCGCTCGCCGTACGGGGCGCCGCAGATCGCGTCCGCGTCGGCGCCCATCAGCGCGTCGACGAAGGTGCGCAACATCTGCCGAAGCAGATCAGGGCTCGCCTGGCCCAGCTGCTCGGACAACCAGCCGGACAGGTCGATACTCGGTGGTGCAGCCATCGCGTGACGTCTCCTCGCTCGAGCTCTTTGGCCGGAACTCATCGAGGATCACGCGGTGGCTGCCCCACATCACGACGCCACGCAGGTCAGCGGGCCAATCGCACACCACGTCCGTGGACGCAACTCGGCGATCAGGCATGCGCTGTGAGGGCTCAAGGAGGAGACAGCGCACCGTTGCTGTGGCGGATTGTCATGACGGATGACGCATCGAGCGACTCAGGCAGCGTTGGGGCACCGGCACGTTCGCCGGGTGATCGGCGAGCCATCCGGTCCGGAGAAGATGACCGAGCACTTCGTCTGGCTCTCGCCCTACGAGCGGCCCGTCGTCTTCGGCTGCCTGCGGACACTAGTCCCCGTCCGTGGATCGCCTGCTCTCACAATCGCTCTCACAACTTGACCGGACCCGATCAGACGTCCCCGGACTTGTGGGGATGACCGGACGCTCACGGGAAGAGAAGTCGGACTGTCTGAGACGTCCTCGGACGGGCGGCGTCGGACTGAAAATCGGAAGGTCGGCGGTTCGACCCCGCCCCTGGCCACCACAAACCCGCAGGTCAGAGCGTTGC